>JANTGL010000208.1 GCA_024762915.1 Bacteroidales bacterium
TTGCAATATCCAGTGCTTTAAGAATATTCAAAATTGCATTTTTGTAATCCTTCTGAACCGATAAAATATAGGCCAAATCAAGTAATCCGGTAGCAATATCATTTTCGGTACCGATATTTTTTCTGATTTTAAGACTTTGTTTAAAATAAAGTAAAGATTTATCATATTCATCAAGATTGGACCAAATTAAACCGATATTACTGTAAATTTTCATTACTTTTTTAAAATCTTTGTTTTTTCCGTATAAATTTGCTGCTTCTTTAAGGTAAGTAACCGCTTTTTTATTTAAATTTTTCTCAAAACAAAATAATCCGGCTTTATAATAAGAATTTGCGGCGTCTTTATAATTCTCAACACTGATAAAATTATTTGCATCACTTATAAGTCTGTTGATTGTTTTATTATCTTTTTCTGACACTTGTCCAAAACTTGAAACAGAGATAAAAAATAAGATGCTTATGATGAAAAATGTATATAAAAACGGTTGTTTTTTTATGTTCATTTTAAATTATTTTAGAATCATAAAAAGTTAAAAAAAATATAAGACATTGAAAATCAAATTCAAACGAAATAAATTTTCAAGTGTTTTGGTTTTTGAGGTTTCAAATAATTATGAAAATTAATAAATAATATCTATATTTGAAAATCTAAATTAAATATTTTTTTTAAAAATACTCAAAAAATGCATAAAATTAATTTGATTTTAACCGGATTAATCCTTTTGTTTTCCGGAATCGTAAAATCTCAGGATTTTGAAGTTGCTCCCGTAAAAATGAATTTTAAAGTTGATCCGGAGGAATCGCAAACTAAAATTTTATCAATCAAAAATCATTCTAATTTCAGAACATCATTTACCATTTCATTTGCTGATTTTGTTATTGATAAAGACGGGAAAAAACAAGCGATAGAAAAGAATTCATCGAAGACGTCTTGTACCGAATGGATTACACCGGAAAAAACGTTTTTTGATATTAATCCGAATGAACAAGTTCAGGTAAAAATTACGATGCAACCGCCGGTTGATGATTATACGACTCGATGGGCTTTAATGTATATTCAAACGGTAACTGAGAAAACAAGTTTTGATGTGGACGAAGGAATGGGTGCAGGTGTTCGTATTAGCGGACGTATTGCTGTTGAAGTATACAGAGATCCGGTTCTTCGTTTAACCCCTAAATTAAAAATAAAAGATTTAAGAGAAGTGACTGAAGCAGATTCTACACATCGCTATTTTATTGCTGATATTATAAATTCGGGAAAAAATATTGCAAAATGTAAGGTTAGTTTTATAGCTTCAGATTTAAATACGGCTGAACAAATTGAATTTGAACCGATTTATTTTGATTCTTTTCCCGGTTTTCTGAGAGAAGTAAAATTTAAATTGCCGAATACTATGCCGTCCGGGAAATATTCATTAGTTGCTTTGCTTGATTACGGAAAAGATATTACGATTGAAGGAACACGATTAAATAAACCTTTAATTATCTTACCTTCAGAAGATTCCGGCAATAATCAAAACGATAAAAAGTGATAAAATTTTTCGTCATTATCATTCCTTGTTTATTCTTGAGTTTTTTAGGATTCAATCAGGAATTAGTAAAAACTTATTATCATAATTCAGAAAACAATTTGAAAGAATCTTATGATGCTTTTGTTAATAAGCAAGATACAATAAAACACGGACATTATATATTTTATAATAAAAAAGGGAATAAAAAACAAGAGGGTGAATTTGTTCGGAACTTAATTGAAGGACAATGGATAATTTATTATGATAACGGAAATGTAAAGTCGCTGATTGAATTCAAAAAAAATAAAAGATACGGAAACTTTATACATTATTTTGAGACGGGTGAAATAAAACAAAAAGGAATATATAAAAACGGTTTTCCCGAAGGTGAAATTATTACATATTACAAAAACGGAGAACCGAAAATAAAAGGTTATTATACAAACGGTGTATTAAACGGGAAAGTTAAAAACTACAGACAAAACGGAACACTTGAAGATGTTCAAAATTATAAATTTAATAAACCCGTAGGGAATTGGGAATCATATTATGAAACAGGGGAGTTAAATTATAAAGGAAAAAAAGTAAACGGACATTTTGAAGACAGTTTATATGTTTTTTATAAAAACGGAACACTTGAAAGAAAATGTTTTTATAAAAACGGTTTGTTAAACGGTAAGTTATCTGCTTTTTATGAAACGGGAGTAATAATGGCTGAATATTTTTATTCTGACGATTCATTAAACGGTAATTATAAATCGTATTATGGTACCGGAAAAATTGCCGAAGAAGGGATGTATAAAAATAATGATCGTGACGGGTATTGGAAATCGTATTATCCCGAAGGACAGTTATTTTCTGTAGGAAATTATAAATCCGGATTGTACGAAGGGGAATGGTTTGTTTATTATCCGAACCGTACGATTAAACAAAAAAGTAAATTTATTGACGGGAAAACAGAAGGTCAGCGGATGACATATTATGAAAACGGTGCATTAAAAGAGATAATAACATATAAAAACGGCAAGAAAAACGGCAAGTATATGTTATTTAACAAAAACGGTAAAATAATAAAAAAAATAATTTTTAAGGATAATAAGATTACGGAATAAGTGCATATTTTATACTTAAACACCTATTGGTAAATGGAAGAAAATCAATATAATATTAAGCAAATCGATTTAGCCTACGAACTGACAAAATACATTGATGAAGATTATTTTGAATATGTTTACAGAGGTCATTTTTCCGAAAATATTACGGAAAATATATTAAATTTAAATGACGCAAAATTTGTCAGTGATTCGGAAGCATACGCATACAGAAACAGAATTTCATATTTTTTAATTGAATCTTTGCAAAATGTTATTCGTCATCAAGATATGCCCGGAAATGAGGATCTTGCCGATGAAGGATTAATTGTTATTCAAAAAACAAATAATTCGGTATATATAACTACTGCCAATGTTATTTGTAATGATAACATTCCTGCATTGGAAACATATTTAAAAAAAATAAAAAAATTAAGTCCCGAAGAATTAAAAGCCGAATATCAAAAAATTCTGTTAGACGGGGTGATTTCAGAAAAAGGCGGCGGAGGCTTGGGTATCATTACAATGGCTCGAAGAACTGACGGACACATTCAGTTTAAATTTAAAAAAATTAATGAAGAATTTTCATATTATTATTATCAAATTCAATTAATTTTAAATGTTGAAAAGAATAAAGAAAGTGTTAATAACTTAATTTCATTAAATAGAATTTCGAAATTTCATGAATTACTGAATAACGAAAATATATTACTTAATTTTAACGGTTCTTTTGCTTTTCAAAATCTGGAAAGTTTATTGCCTGTGATTGAATCTCATTCAATAGGGGGAAAACTTATTAAACAAAAAGTATTTGATTTGACGGTTAAACTAATCAGAAATATTATTGATTTTGCTGATGAATTTATTTACGATGAACCTAATACGGGAATGCGAAACAGTCGCGGTGTTTTTCTTTTAAGTAAAAAAGACGGAAATTTATTCCTTACGGCAGGAAATGTAATTTTAAATGAGAAAACACGAGTTTTAGGTAATAAAATAAATCTTATTAATGGTAATAAAGAAGAAAGTATTATTAAAATCAGAGATTATTTAGATGAATTTTATGCATCTGATATTTCTAAAAAACCTGATATTAGCTTAATTGATATGCGATTGAAGAATAATTGTAATAAAATAAAATATGTTTTTAAAAAAATTAATCAAAAAACATCATACTTTATTTTACAACTTGTAATTAATTAACAATAGGTATAATATCAAAAGGAAGATTTATTAACTCTGTTAAATCTTCACCCATTTCCATGATGTCTTCATCGTCTTCATCGTAATACCATTTTACATTAATTTTCTTTCCCCGATCCATAAAACCGTTTAAGATAATTAATATCTGAAAAATTTTCTTATGTGAAGCACTGTTTAAAACCGTAAAATATAATTCACAAGTTAATTCTTTTTCAAGTTGCGGAAGGTTTTCATTCATCCAACTAATTACGGGATCGTATATAGAGAGGATATCTTCTGAGAAAGAGGGCCCTTTAATCTGAAATATATTCTCGTTCAGATCTAAACTGATTAAAGGTGTTTTTTTTGTTTTTTTAACGTAGATACTTTCCATTCCAGAAAAATTGTTTTATAAAACTTTAGATTTCAAATATACAAATAAAAAATTTAGTTTTCCAAAAAAGTATTGAATATCATTAAAAAAATGATGAATAACACAAAAAAACAGCCGAAAGTTTTCGGCTGCATCGATGATATTAACGGATTCTTTACCCTTTTATTAATTCAACACTTCTTTTAACAAAATTACTTAAAGATTCTCCTTTAAGCATATTATTAGCTAAAAGACCTAAATCAATTAATTGTTTTACAAGCTTTTGTTTGTTTCCGAATTTAGTTAAGATATCACGTTTTTTATCTTCAATTTCTTGAAGCTTTTTATTCAATTCTTCTTGTTTATCTTTTTCTTCTTGGGGAATTTCTTCTTCTTTTTTATCTTTTTGCAAGGTATTTAATGCCTCAATCTCGGTATTAACTTTAGTTTTATTTTCATTTAATAATTTCAAATCTTCAGCCTTCGTTTTAAGAAGTTTTTCATTTAATTTCAAAACTAACTTATGATTTGAGTTTACAATTAAATTAAAACTATCGGGTAAAAGACCGTAATAAGATGCTTCTCCTCCGAATTTTGACATATCTTTCATACGTCTCATAAATTCATTTTGTGTAACAAGGGTAGGATTTGCCGTTTCTCTCATTGCTTCAAAACTGACTAAAAAAGTTGCATTATTCGGTAATTGACTTTGGAAAACCGTTGACAAATTTTCTTCATCTTCTTTTGTGAGTTTCGATTCAAAATTTTCATCTTTTTGGATTAATTTATCAATTACATCTGCATCAACACGCGTAAATCTGATTCCGCCTAATTTCGTTTCAACTTGATTGATAAAATGAGCATCCAATTGTCCGTCCATTACCAACACATCATATCCTTTTTCTTTAGCTTCTTCAATAAAACTGTATTGCCCTTCAGGGTCTGTTGTATATAAATAAATTAAATTTTTATCTTTATCTGTTTGATTTGGTTCTGTCAGTTTTTTATATTCGTCAAAAGTAAAAAATTTACCTTCGGTGTTTTGTAATAAGAAAAAATTAACAGCTTTCTCATAGAATTTTTCATCGCTTAACATTCCGTATTCAATGAAAATTCTGA
>JANTGL010000209.1 GCA_024762915.1 Bacteroidales bacterium
GAGTTTGAATATTTTTTTATGTTATGCAACATAAAATTGGGAAGATTCTTGTAAAAGAGAGATTTTTCACCGAAAAGATTGGTTTTTCGGATTTAAAATTTAAAACTGTAACTGACTGACGGGATTATCGGGAATAATGTAAATTTATATAAATCGATGCCTTTATAATAAAGGAAAAAAATATTTTTATGAAAATAAGCATTATACAATCCGACTTGCCATGTTCTTTCGCCTCTTTTCTTTTTCTTCATAAACAAAACATTAATATCCAAGCGATGATACGGCGGCAGTCTGAAATTATTTTTACTTCCGTAGTAATAGCCGACGGCATTTTTTTTATAAAATTCATTGTAAGTATCCGTTAATTCATTATCGTAATCTTTTGTTTCTAAGTTTTCAATTTGAAATTTTGAATAAGGAAAAGTAACGAGATTTCCGGACATAAAAACCCAATTTAAAGAAAATGTTATATTTTTTTTGAATTGATAATTTAAAACAAATGCGAAATTATGCGGTCTGTCATAAGCCGAAGGATAAAACTTGCCTTTATTAATATTTTCAAATTTTCGTTCACTTTTCGAATAGGTGTATGAAATCCAGCCGTTTATATTTCCGTATTTTTTTTGAATTAAGAATTCGGCACCGTATGCTCTGCCGTAACCTTTCGGCTCGACAATATTTACCCAATCCGTATTATCTTTTAAATAAGAAGCATTTTCTTTGAAATCAATTAAATTAAACATTTCTTTATAATAAAATTCAATTGTGATATTAATCTTTTTTTTCGGAAAGGTATATGTTGAATTAAATACATATTGATCGGATTTTTCCGGGATTAATTTTTCGGAAGCCGGAAGCCAAATATCGGAAGGCATTCCGGTGCCGTTGCCGGAAAGCAAATGTAAATTTTGTTCAATTACGGAATAAGCCGTTTTAACGGAAAGATTATCCGATAAACGGAAATTTAAAGCAATACGAGGTTGCCATAACAAATATTCAAAATGATTATTAAAATAAGTTGCTCTTATCCCTATATTACAGGAAAAGAAATTTTTTATCGATATTTCATCTTCTGCATAGAAATTTGCCTCATAAGTTTCCGAATTTTTATTACCGAATGTTGTATCAATTTGTAAAGTATTTTTCTTTTCGTAAAAATTTGAAATACCGGGGTTAAAAAAATGCTTAATTCCGTTTATTCCGAATTTTATTTTATGAGAATTAAGCGGATAATAATCAAAATCAAATTTTGTAATCACATCTTTGATACCGGAATTGTATGCCCCTTTTGCATGTTCCGTGACAGTTAAGGTGCTGTCTTTTTTTATATATTCTTTTTCTGAATTAAGATAGAAATTTGAATATGAAAAAATTAAATTGCCGAATAAATGATTGCCGAATAAATGATTCCATCTGAAATTTGTTGTTTGATTTCCCCATTTTGTATAAAAATATGATTCGTACTTGTTTTTATCCGGCAGTTCAAAAGGGTCCGGGTCTTTCGGAACGTCTCCTTTATCCTTAATGCTTATTCTGTCTCTTCCGATATAAGTACTTAAATATAAAGTGTTTTTATCAGATATTTTATGTCTTAATTTTCCGTATATATCAAAAAACGAATAACCGGCAGAAAAACCGTTATCTCCGATTGAAGACAACGGTCTTGAAACAATATCAAGATTTGAACGTCTTGCCGAAAACATAAAACTTGTTTTATTCTGTTTTACGGGTCCTTCAATAAATATTTTTGAACTGATTATACCTGTTTTTATTTCGCCGTGATACTTTTTAATATTACCGTCTTTCATTCTTAAATCAACAATCGAAGATAATCTGCCGCCATATCGGGCAGGAAAACCGCCTTTGTAAAGTTCTGCCGAATTTATGGCATTATCATCAAATACGGATACTAAACCACCGAGATGATTGACATAATACAAAGGGATATCATCAATTAAATAAAGATTCTGATCGGGGGTACCGCCTCTTACATATAAGGAGCTTGATCCTTCCTGCCCTTGCTGAACACCCGGCATAAGTTGAAAAATTTTTAATATGTCAGGGTCGCCGCTTATAGTCGGCATTTGTTTAATATTATTTAAGGGAATTTTTAAAATACTTACATTCGGTTTTTTATGGATGTTTTTTTCTGCTGTTATAATAACGGATTCAATTTCGTTCGCATTTACCGGCATAAAATTTATAAAGGTATCTTTTCGGGCAATAAATGTTTTTTGAGAATCTCTGTATCCGATGTAGGATGCTGTCAAGCTTATTTTTTCTCCTTTTTTTATTTTGATACTGTAAAATCCGTAGTTATTTGTTGTTGTTCCTTGTTGTGTTTTTTTGTTATAAACCGCAGCCCCTATAAGATTTTCACCGGTTTTTATATCTTTTACATACCCGCTTATTGTTACGTTTTGTGCAAATCCGAAACTTATAACAAAAGTAAGTAAAATTAAAAGCAGCTTTGTTTTTAGTGTTTTCATTTTATAAATTTGTAAACATTGTTGTCCGAGATAATTTTTACAAAAGGGTTAAAACCCTAATGTTTACGAGTGATTACAGCACCCGACTTAAGTCGGGTGTTTATTTCAAACCCGCCGATATTCAGGACTTTAGTCCTTTTTAATTTTCTCATATTCAAAAACATAAATCAGTTAAAAACATTTTATTATATTTTATCGGACAATAATGATTTGTAAATAATAAAGTTGCATTTGACGGTTGTATCTACCATCCGGTTTAATTTTTTGCCGCGAATACACGAATAAAATATAATCATTTTTTTTTGTACTTTTATATTATTTAATTGCACAGCACTTTGAGGTGCTTTGCAACTATATCCCTGTTACAATATCCGGCATTTATAATTAATATCAAAGATATATAATCTTGTTACCCGCCATTCCGCTTTGCTTCATATGGGGTTATTGTTTCCTCGGATAAGTTTAAATCATCCGATGAATATAGTTATTATTCCTCAATAGCCATAATCATTTGAGATTCCGAATAGCCGGCAAAAATACCCAATCCGTTTTTTACGTTTGAATATAAATCATTCGGATTTTTTACCAAAAACATATTCGAAGGATTGAAATCCCCGAGACCTTGATTAAATGATTGTCTTATCCATGATTTTTGAAATTTGTAATAATCGAAACTGATACTTCTTAAAACACAAACCGATTCACCTGTTTCGTAAGAGTTAATTCCCCTTACATATATATTTAAGGTGTTGTATCGGTTTAACAGTTCATCTGAAAAAACAAAGCTTCTTATATCAGATTTATCTCTGTAATAATTGATATCGCCTTCGTTTAGAATTATCGGGTCGTTGCTGTTCATATATTGAACACCTCTGAAATTAACCCGAGCAGAATCAGTAATAATAAAATTCCCTGTATCTGAATCCCATTCTGAACCTTTATAATCGAAAGTATAAAAACTGATTTGGTAAAAATCTTCATTATCGGGTATATCATAAAATGATGTTACAGCTTTTGAAGCATATTGCAATTGTTGTTGGTCAAAATAAGAATCGGGGTATAAAATTGCAAAAGTTAATGCCGGTTTTTCAGGAACAGATGTTGATGCCGATAATTGTTCAAATCCGGGAACATCGATAATGACAGTATAAACAATACCGATACTTGCCGTTACGGAAGACATATATAAACCGTCATCGGTTTTTGTTAAATTTTCAATAAATTGATTGTTTTTGTACAATTTAACAGTTGCATTGTTAACTTTCTCAAAATTATCTTCGGAAATCGGAGATGTTTTAGAAATTTTGATGCTTATAATACTGTCGTTTGTAATAAATCCGGTCAGGACAATTTGAGGCGGCAAGTTCGGGATGTCCAAATCAAGTTTTGTTGAACAGGAATAAAAAGATATTAAAAATAAAAATAGTTTTATAAATTTGAATTTCATATATAAAAAGTAAAAACCATCAAATCCAGTATCGGACTTGATGGTTATTGTTTAAAATGTTCTTGTAGGATGTGTTCTGTATACACTACTGACATTATCTCTTTTAAAAGTAAATCCGGCACTTGAGAATGTTACGGTTTTATATGAAGGAATCATCGGTAAGGCATTTGTAACCGGTATATGATCTGACCACAAATTAGTTCTTGAATAATTAACATAAAACCAACTTCCGGACTCCCCTTGAACTGTTACTTTGACTCTGCCGCTGACATTAGTATCAGCTTTACTGTCTTCTTTCCAATTTCCCCAAATATTTTTTTTATAATTTTTATATCCGAGATAATAATAAAAATCTCTTGTGCTGCCATAATCATAAATTCTTAACTTTATATATGTAATAATTCTTTTCCTTCCTTCGGTTTTGGTTTGTTCTCCTGCAAGATAAATATGCAAATTTGATTTATCTGAAATAAGATTACCGATTTTAATATTTTGAGATTTATTTGAATATTTTGCCAATTTTAGCATTTCAACTTTATTAAAATCGCCGTCAGTAATTTGTTTGCACTGTGTAGGAGTATATTGATAAATAATATTACCTATTTTTACCATACCGTCAAGATTTAAAAATCCGGGATATATTTTACTTTCAACCGTTAATTCAAGTGAAGAAATATCTTCGTTAATATAAGGTCTTATCAATCCTGAATTGATATATTTTTTTGTAAATTCTGTATATCCTAATTTTTCTTTTTCTTTCACAACTTCGGCAATTTCCTTTTCTGTCATATTTGTCGGGTCAAATTGCTCAAAATATTTACTTTCTTCATTTAATGCACTTTCTAAAATACTTTGTTGAGATACAAAACCGATTTTATTTTCCCAATTTTGTAATTCTTCATAACTTACATTGTTAATTATTGCATTATATTCTTCAGGACTTTCAAAAACTAACATCCCTTCAATAAATTCAATATTAGAAAGGTTAGCCGCTTTATCCACATTAACAACATCGTTTTTAACAACTCCGGTTTCATTTCCCGGCACAATCGCTTTTTTCTCACAACTCTGCAAAGTAACAAACGCTACGGCAATTAAAATTATTACGGTTTTTATAAGATTTTTGTTCATTTTAATTTAGTTTTGTAAATAATAAATTTTTGAAATTTCCCTTATCCTGAAAAGTTGGTCGCTGAGTACGGATAAGGTTTTTTGTTTTACGTATAGAAAGACAAAAAAAGGAACTCCCTGCAAAGCCGATTTTCGTAAGAAAAATTGCTTTACTTATCGGTTATTATCTCATAGGCATTTC
>JANTGL010000210.1 GCA_024762915.1 Bacteroidales bacterium
CTTTTTCAAGTAATGATTGCATGGGTATTTTTTCGTGCCGAAAGTTTTCGGCAAGCTGTTGATATTATTAAATATATGCTTAATTTTAACTTTTCAATCGACTTTGATACGAACAAACCGTGGTTTATTAACGGTGTATTTTTTATAATTATCGGAATTTTAATCGAAACATATTATTTCTTTAATATTAAAAAATGGTCATATACTTTAAACATGAATTCTGTTTACAGAAAGTTTATAGAACCGGCATATTTTATTATTCTTATTGCAGCAATTATTTTTTTAAGAGGGAAAGGTCAGGAATTTATCTATTTTCAATTTTAAAATTTTATGTTTAACAAAAAAGTCATATTAACTTTACTTTTATCATTAGTAGTTTTAGCTATAATTGCTTTTATTACAAATAATAAAATGGATGATGAAAATTACAAAGCCCTTTTTGTTCATAAAGTTTTCACAAAACAAAAATATGACATTATTATTGCCGGAGATTCTCGAATTTACAGAGGAATATCTGCTGAAATTATCGGTGATAAACTGCACTTAAGCGCATTAAATTTGGGATTTTCATCCGGAGGACACAGCAAACTGTTATTTGATCTGATTGATAAACATTTAAACAACAACAGCCCGAATAAAATTATAATTCTCGGGATAACTCCTGCATCTTTAACCGACAGAGCAGCAGAAAACGGACATATTAAAAGAATTCTTAACAGAAAAAAAGAAGAAGTTCTGGAATATGAATATTTATTTCCGATTAAATTATTTTTTGCTCCCACAACACCCTATCGGATTAGGAAAAAACTGCGTAACAAACCTTCTAATGATTACAGACAAGAGTTTCATACAGATGACGGATGGATTGCTTCTTGGTATGACAGTCCGATACCATACCGTGCATTAAAAAGTTATAAAGATAAGTTCATCAAAATGAAACCGGAGAATGAAATAATACAAGCTTTATATAAAAAAGTGAGTGAATGGAAATCAAAAGGAATTAAAGTATACGGTTTTTTCGTTCCGTCTTCTAAAAATATGAATGAATTGGAAAAAGTTGTAGCAGATTTTAATTCTGATAAATTTTTAAAAGGTTTTCTGAATGCAGGCGGTTATTGGATAAATATTGAAAATCAATATTCAAGTTTTGACGGAAGTCATCTTGAAAAAGAAAGTGCGATACGTCTTTCAAAAGAAATTGCACAAAAAATTTCAAATAAAAACATTATCAGAAATTATCAACCGAATATAAAAATAAATGACATTTACGATATCAAAGATTTTAAATACAAAAAAGATATCAAATTAACACCTGATTCTGCTGCTTTAAAACTTTTTAACAATAACAACTCAAAACCCTATAATACAATTATATACAAAGATGTTCTTTCTGAAGCAAAATCAAAAAACATATCGAAAATTTCAATTGAAGCAGTAATAGCATATCCCGAAGCCGAGACACAAACCATTTTCGGGTGTAAAGTGAATACTAAAAAAACAGAAATTAAGACTAATTACAGCACAATTTCGGGGGAACCATGCAAATTATTCTTAGACTATAAATTACCCGAAAATTATAATAAAACAGATACTTTGAAAGTATACATAAACAATGAAGAAAATTCAAAATTCTATCTTGACAGTTTAAAAATTTGGTATATTTCAAACTGAAATAATGAATAAAGTTTAACTTTACAACAAATGAAATTAAGCATCGTCATACCTGCATATAATGAAGAAAAAAATATAAAACTTATTTATAAACAAATTATTTCTGCCCTTGAGAATTTTGAATTTGAATGTATTTTTGTAGATGACGGCAGTAAAGACAACACTTTTGAAGAAATAAAAATCCTCTCGGAAAAAGATAAAAGAATAAAAGGTATTTCATTTTCAAGAAATTTCGGACATCAAACAGCATTGTTAGCCGGCTTAAAAGAATCGAAAAATGATATTATTATTACAATGGATGCCGACGGACAACATCCGCCTGCCGTTATTCCGGAACTCATAAAAGAATACAAAAGAGGATTTGACATTGTAAATACACAACGAATTTCTACTGCTGATGCCTCCTTTTTTAAAAAAATTACTTCCAAATGGTATTATAAAATTATAAATACTTTAACGGACATAAAAATAGAATCCGCCTCATCGGATTTCAGATTGATGACACGAAAAACCGTTGATGCATTTTTACAAATTGATGAAAAAGACCGATTTACAAGAGGATTAATAAAATGGATCGGGTTCAATCAATCGATTATTAATTTTAAAGCACCCGAACGAATGACGGGAAAATCAAAATATACATTTAAAAAAATGTTTCGTTTTGCAATTGACGGTATTACTTCATTCTCAAGTAAACCGCTAAAATTCAGTATAATTACGGGTATATTATCCATTTTAGTCGGTTTTATATACTCTATTTATATACTTATTATGTATTTTCTGGGAAATACAACACCCGGGTGGGCATCAATGATGTTAGTCATTCTAATTTTGGGCGGATTTCAACTATTAAGTATCGGTATTATAGGAGAATATATTGCAAGAATTTTTAACGAAGCAAAGAACAGGCCGCATTATTTCATTAAAGAAAAATGCTAAACTTATTTTTAATTTATCAGATACGGTTTACGAGTTTCTCGATTATATTTAATATTCTTCATTTTATAAACAATTGTTTTGCCCTTAAACAGTAAGCTGTCAACAGGTTTTCCGAAATTTTCTTTAATTTTATATTTATCAAACTTTTTTAAAAGAATAAAATTAAAAATCGGTTTATTATACTTCCCTTTATCATAATCAAAATACCAATTTTTATTCATCACATGATACCACGGATTTAATTGTTCATCAATTACCGTATAGACCCTTAGATTTTTTTCGGAAAACATCATTGTATATTTTGCATCCCAATAATCTGCTAATCCGTATTTTAAATTATTTTCTTCGGCAAAATTATCAATTTGTTTCACTTTTTCGGGATAATATTGCATCACATCCTGAACTTTCTTAAAAACATCTTTATTATTAAAATCTTTTAATAAGATTCCGATATATAGAAAAAATAACACACCCGAAAAAATATTGATATTTTTAACTCTGCCTTTAAAAAAAATAAAAATAAAAAATACTAAATTAAAAACACTCAAATAAAATGAAAAAATATTATATCGCAAATGTGCTTCTCCCAGATAATAACCGTTTAAAGCAGGTGAAAACAAACTTATGACAATCGAAAAAAACATTAAAGTAAGAAAGATAACTTCAATTTGTTTCTCTTTATCCGTATTTCCGTTTAATTTAAGTTTTTTATAAAACCGAACAGCTAAAATAGGAAGCATAACTATATTAAATACGGCAATTATTGATATCAAACCTTGTAATCTCAGATCCCTTATGTAATTATAGTGTTGTGTAAAAAGTTTTTTCAGAGAAAAAATAATATTATCGAAATTCATATATTTTTGATCCAAACCGATGCAATGAAAAACAGGATTAATCTTTGTGAATTTAAAAACATACAAAGCAACAATACTTGCTGCAATTGTAACGATACCTGCAATCCTTAATTGTTTTTTATTAATAAAGAAAAAATTACCGATAAAAACAATTGCAACCGGCAATGAAAACATAACGAGAAATAATCTGTCATTATATGTTCCTATAAAACTTATTAAGGCAATTAAGTAAATATAAAGCATTTTTCTTGTCCGAAGAAATTTAAAGAAGAATATAAATGCCGTTAACACATTAATAAACATTCCCGTATGGAAAGAATGGCTGAAAATAAAATACGTATATAAAAAGTTATGTGAAATTAATGTAACCAATAAAAAAATCGGAAAAATTAAATTTAAAAAGCTTAAATACTCAAATTTGATTTTTGGAATAATCGTTTTTAACAATATGTTTAATAAAATTAATATAAGGAAATATTGAATAAAACTAAAAACTAAGTAGGCCGTTCTGAAATCAGAGAATAATGTATTAATTATAAAATACAAAAACATATCCGGAAAAAAATTCGGTGCGGCATTTAAATACCAACCGCTAAAACCGGTTCCGTCAACAAACAAATCTTTATAAATCGAAGCTAAGTATAAAGTATCCGAATTAAAAAATATTCTGAAACTTTCCGTATTAAAAGATGCAAAAACCGATGCAACCAACAATAAATTCAGCAACCATGAAATTCCGTAAATTATATATTTTATTTTTTTCATTTCTTGCAGACAAAAATAAAATTTTAAGTTTATAAATACAATTCATTTCAGGTCTGTTAAAATTTCTTCATTATTTTAATATCTTTGTCAAACTGAAAAACAAAATTCCAAACGGTGTTTTTAAAAAAAATAAAACCGAGCAAATACATTATCTTACTTTTTATTTTAGCAATCCCTTTTGTTAACTTTAATCATCATAAATACTCAAAAGGAGAAGGCGTAATTGTTTGGGACATAAAATCTTATTATGCCTATTTACCGGCAACTTTTATTTATCATGATTTATCTTTGGAGTTTATTCACACAAATAAAAATCTTGATTTCGGAAAATGGATTTGGCCGGTTAAAACACCGTCAGGAAAAGAAGCAATTTTAACTTCTTGCGGGCTTTCAATGCTTTACTCTCCTTTCTTTTTCACGGCTCACGAATATGCCAAATTAAGTTCTGAATATAATGCCGACGGCTACAGTAAACCCTATCATGTTGCTCTCACTTTCAGTGCTTATATTTATTTTATTTTAGCACTTTTTATTCTCCGAAAGATTTTGCTCCGTTATTTTAAAGAAAAAACAACGGCTCTGACACTGTTTTTTATCGGTGCGGGAACAAATTTGTTCTATTATGTCACATATGAGGCACCCATGCCCCACTCTTACAACTTCTTTCTTATTGTATTATTTTTATGGTTGCTTATTAAATGGCATGAAAAGTTAAATATAAAAAATTCAATATTTTTGGGATTAATCGGCGGATTAATTGCCCTGGTCAGACCGACAAATATTATTATTCTGCTGCTTATTCCCCTTTACGGCGTAAATAACTTAAAAACATTAAAAGATAACCTTAATAAACTGTTAAAACATTGGTATTTGATAATCATCATTGCCGTATCGTTTATCCTGATTTGGGTTCCGCAATTTGCCTACTGGTATTATGTTTCGGGAAAAATCTTTTATTTCTCCTACGGTGCAAAAGGTGCAAGTTTCT
>JANTGL010000211.1 GCA_024762915.1 Bacteroidales bacterium
GTCGATATTATTAATTTTGATTTATCATTTTTATCTTTTACGGCATATTTTTTTATACTGATTTTTAAGGGATGGTTTGAGCCGGTTTTCCCGATTAAGTTATAACCGTAATCTTTAATAGTAACTTGAAGTTTTTCAGGTACGGCTGATGCCGGTCTGACATCTGCAGGAAAATCAATAAATTCTACTTTGTAATCAATTTTTGTTGTATATTCTTGGTTCATAGCACTTAAAAACCAAAAAACAGCAGCAATAATTACAAAAACCGAAAATATCACCAATCTTTTTCGTGATATTTTCGAGTTTTTAATAGCCATCGGTTAATAATTTATAAGTAAATTTATTTTTTACTGAAACTCATTGTCAAATCATTATTAACGGTTGTAATTTTACCGTCCGTATCCGTTTCGGATGAGACTGAAGATTGAGTCAGAACCAGTTCATCTTTTGCCAAACGATTAATCATATATGTTCCTTTTCCGGAAAATGTAACAGCTATTTTTGTTTTATCTGAATTTGCCCAAAACCAGTAATCGGTAGTTTCGAATTTTTCACCGTCAACAGTTTCTGTTTCATTATAAGTTCCGTCATCATTTATAACCATTTCGTATGAATAGGGATAGGATGATACTTGGTCTCCGAAACCGACATTCGATGTTTCGGTCATTGTTGTTCCGTCAAAAACATAAGTAGTTGTTGATGTATAGGTTTCCTGACCGACTTTAATAACTTGGATGCCGGATTTGTTCATGGAATTTAAAACCCAATCGGCAGTGATTCTGGCATCTCTTGATTTGAGAGAAAAAGACGGATCATTTACTCCTTTTTTACAAGATCCGAAAATAAGAGCAATTCCGAATAATGCAATTAATATAATTCCTTTATTTTTCATCTTTTATATTATTGGTTAATAGGTTATTATTTTTGCATCATTAGACCGGTTGAATCTTTAATGATGGCATTTTTGTCAATTTTTAATAAAGTTCCGCCTTCTGTTTCTATAATTACGGCATCTTCTTTAATTGCATTAACTTTGCCTTGTATACCGCCAATGGTCATTACTTTGTCACCTTGTTTCATTTCGCTTCTGAATTTAGCAACTTCTTTTCTTTTTTTCATTTGCGGACGAATCATAAAGAAGTAGAAAACTACAACGATGATACCCATAAAAATTAACATTTGCATCGGATCACCTTCTTTTCCTTGTCCGGCCATTAATAATACTGAATTTAATTGTGTCATGTTTTAAAAATTTAATGATTTATTATTTTTAATATAAGCCGTTAAAATTAATTTAATTTTGCTTGTTTCGGCATTTGTTTTAACGGTAATCGTTTTATAAATATTGTTTCTGAATCCTTGGCTGTCAAAAGTAACTTTTATTCTTGCTTTTTCGCCCGGAAGAATCGATTTTTTATCATATTTCGGAACCGTACAACCGCAATCCGTTTCAATATTTTTTATTTTAAGGGGAGCCGTTCCCGTATTTGTATATTTAAATGTATATTCTGCAATTTCGCCTTCTTCCAATATTCCGAAATCATGTATTGTGTCAAGAAATTCAATCTTTGCATTTCCGTTATAATTTTCTGATTGTTTATGTTCTTCGGAATTATCGTTACATGACAGAAAAATTATCCAAACGACAAAAATAATTAATATTGTTAATATTTTCTGTGATTGGTTCATTTTATGTAATTATTTATCAGCTAAGCCTCTTCCGGTCTTTATAAAAAGTTCTTCTTTTTTTAAATAATCAATGATTTTATCCAGAATTCCGTTAATAAAACTTCCGCTTTTTTCTGTTCCGAACAGTTTTGCTAATTCAATATATTCATTAAACGTCACATTTATCGGAATTGAAGGGAATTTTATAATCTCTGATACAGCAGTCATCATTACAATTTTTTCAAAATCTGCGACTCGATCAATATCCCAATTTACAATATTGTTTTCAATAATTTTAGAATATTCTTCAGTGTGAATTAGAGTGTTCCGTAATAAATTGACGGCAAATTCTTTATCCTCCGGTTGCTTAAATTTCCCGGGAAATACCAGACTGTCGGGTTGATGATTCTTAATATTATCAACTGTATGCGTCAGCTTTGTTAAAATAAAGTCAATATCATTAATCCAAAAGATACTTTCTTCTTCTAAAGTTGTATATAATTCTTTACAATTAAAAAGTAATTCAGAAAAAATAAATTTCAAAATTCGTTTGTCATTTCTGAAATTATCATCTTTTTCAAAAAGGTAAATTTTAAATATTTCGGAATCTTCAAGTTTTTTGTATATATTTTTAATCAATTCCGGATGATTATCCCAACTTAATCTCTTTTCGTTAATTTGATTTTTATAGCTTTCGTTTTGGAAGATAAGTTCAGTAACTCGATTTTTTATGAGTTTTTGATTCGGATTTTTTTCTTCTTCGCTAGCAAATTTTTTAGTTTTGCGAATATCAATAATTTTTGCTGCATAAACTGTTAAATCTTCGAGCAATAACAAAAGATACCAATATAAATCATAGGTTTTTTGTATGCTGAAAAGAAGTTCATTTTCTGCTTTTTGCAAAGAATTTGACTCTTTTTTCAATTGGGCATAAACGACTTGCAGAACTTTAATCCTTAATACTCTTCTGTTTAACATCCTTTAATTCTGAAAATTTTTACAAAGATAATTTTAAATTGCGAAGGTAAAAATCAATTCTTTTTATTTTGATTCATAATTTCAGATTGCAAACGAATAGATTCTCGATGCACAAGTTGTAAAATTCGTTTAATAAACTGATTGTCCATTCCTAATGAGTTTCCGAATTCTTGTCTGGTTTCGGAAATATTCAACCAGCGTTTTAATTGAAAAATACTGACATTATTTTTCAACTTGTATTTTCCGATTTCTTCCGTAATGTCCATACGTTTATTTAGTAATTCAATAAGTTGAAAATCAATGGAATCGATTTTTTCTCTGTATTGTTCCAACAAATCAATAAATTCCGAATTTTCAGAGCTTGATTTTCTGAATTGTAAGTTTTTAAGTAAAGATATTAAGTTATTCGGTGTAATTTGTTGCTTTGCATCGCTCAAAGCCGAATCCGGATTAATATGTGTTTCAATCATTAAACCGTCAAAATTTAAGTTAAGCGCTTTTTGAGCAATATCAAATATATAATCACGGTTACCCGCAATATGGCTCGGATCATTAATCATCGGAAGATTCGGGAATAAACTCTTTATTTCAATGGCTAATTCCCATTTCGGCAGATTTCGTAAGTTTATTTTTTCAAAAGGATAAAATCCTCGATGGATTGTTCCGATATTTTTTATTCCGGCTTTTTGAAATCTTTCAATAGCTCCGGCCCATAATTTAATGTCAGGATTTAAAGGATTTTTAACTAAAACCGGAATATCAACACCTCTAAGTGCATCTGCCAGTGCTTGTATTGAAAAAGGATTTGCCGTTGTTCTGGCACCAATCCATATAATGTCTATGGCATCTCTGTTTTTAAGACATATTTCAAGATGTTCGGGAGTAGCAGCTTCGGTTGTTGTTAACAGACCGGTTTCTTTTTTTACTTTTCGAAGCCAATCAAAGGCCGGTTCTCCGATTCCTTCAAAATTTCCCGGACTGGTTCTGGGTTTCCAAATACCTGCTCTGTAAACATTAACTTTTTTACATTTCGAAATTTGTTTAGCCGTTTCCGTTACCTGTTTTTCCGTTTCGGCACTGCATGGTCCTGCAATCATAAAAAAATCACCGTTTTTACGGCTTGCAAAAAGTTTTTCAATTTGACTTAATTCAGGCATAATTTATTTTTTGCAAAAATAAAGAAACTATTTAAGCCGGATGAGTTTTTTTAATAAATTTGTAATAATTATATTTAATTAAATTAACACATTGCAATGCAAAGAATCATTATCTTTATTGTTTTGGGAGGATTTTTGCTTTCGGGTTCTTGTTCCGTAAGTAAAAATAAAAAGGAATTTGCACGCTATGAATTTTATCAAAAAGGTGAAGCGAGCTGGTACGGACCGGGATTTAACGGTAAAAAAACGGCAAGCGGTGAAATTTTTGATATGAATAAATTAACGGCGGCTCATCGAAAATTACCTTTCGGAACAAAAGTTAGGGTAACGAATCTTAATAATAATAAAAGTGTAATTGTTCGTATTAATGATCGCGGACCGTATAAAAAAGGCAGAATTATTGATTTATCAAGAAAAGCAGCTGTTCAAATCGGTTTGGCTAAATCGGGTATTGCTCCCGTAAAGATTGAAGTTTTGAAAAAATGATAAATTTTGAATAAATATAACATTGTAGCCGAAAATTAAATGAGCCATAGAATTGAATTATACAGAGGTGATATTACAACATTCAATGTTGATGCAATTGTAAATGCCGCGAATAACAGTTTATTGGGCGGAGGCGGTGTTGACGGCGCCATTCACCGAGCGGCGGGTAAAGAATTACTTGAAGAATGCCGCTTACTGAACGGATGTGCTACCGGAGATGCGAAAATTACAAAAGGTTATAATTTGCCTGCAACATATGTCATCCATACGGTAGGTCCGATTTGGTCGGGCAGGGAAGAAGATGAATTATTATTGAAGAGTTGCTATCGGAAAAGTCTGCAGATTGCAGTAGAAAACAATGTTAGAACAATAGCATTTCCGAATATAAGTACCGGTATTTATCGTTTTCCTAAAACGGAAGCTGCTGAAATTGCAATTGAAACGGTTCGTAAGTTCTTAGAACAAAATAATTCTTTAGAGAAAGTTATTTTTGCTGTTTTTGATGAAGAAAATTATCAAATTTATAATGAAAAATTAAAGAAATTATGAAGGATCTGATTGATATAAAAAAGAAATATGAGCTACTGAATGTTTTAATCCTTGGTTTTTTCTTAATTATTATCGGATTTATTTTGATTTTGCAAACGCATTATTACAGTATAATATTCATTATAATCGGTTTGTTTATTGTGACATTTAAAAAAGGAATGTTAGTTGATACAAAAAATAAAAGAATAAAAAGATATAAAAAAATTGCTTTTAAAACAATGGGTACATGGGAGGATTTTTCGAATCTTCATTACATTGTATTAGTACGAGTGAATTTAACGCAAAAAATGTATGCAGTAACAATTCCGGGAAATTTTTCCGATGTACAAGTTAAACTGAATTTTGTAATGAAGGACAAAAAAATCGTTCCTGTTTATAC
>JANTGL010000212.1 GCA_024762915.1 Bacteroidales bacterium
CCGTAATAACTTAAATCTTGTGCAATTAAAATCAGTTCTTTCACACCTTTCTTTGCCAAATTTTCGGCCTGACTAAAAAGTGTTTCCATAGGAACAGAGACATGTTTCCCCCGAATCAAAGGAATGGCACAAAATGCACACGTTCGGTCGCAACCTTCGGAAATTTTTAAGTAAGCAAAATGGCTCGGCGTTGAAATAACACGTTCACCGAGCAGTTCTTTTTTATAATCAATTTTAAGTTGCTCTACGATTTCTTGCATATCATTTACACCGAAGAATTTATCAACATCATCTATCTCTTTCACAAGTTCATCTTTATATCTCTCGGATAAACAGCCCATTACATATAAATTATCTATTTCCCCCGATTTTTTTGCTTCTGCAAATTCTAAAATCGTATTAATCGATTCTTCTTTTGCATCGGCAATAAATCCGCAAGTATTAATAACTACGGTATCGGCATCAAAATTAAATTCGTCAAAAGTGAATTCGATATTTTGATTGCTTATTTGTGTTGCCAAATTTTCGCTGTCCACAAGATTTTTAGAGCAGCCGAGTGTTATGATATTTATTTTTGCCATATTTTTTGTTTGCGAAAAGAAGTTTTATGTGTTTTTTGAAAATAGTTTATATTTTTTTGGTTATTTTTTTATTATCTAAGAGCCAATCAATTGCGTTTATCTGTTTCAAACCGTTATGGTTTCCTATTTCATAATCCGTCGTAATCAGCAGTCTTTCGTTAAAATCCGGAATTTTATTAAACGGAGCCAGTTCTCGTTCAAGTGTTTTTTTTTCTTTAACAGTATATGCTACTTGAATATATTGTGTATAGCCATCTTTGTTTCGAACAACAAAATCTACTTCAAGATTATCTGTTTTTCCTATCCAAATTTGATAATTTCGACGTAATAATTCAAGAAATATCACATTTTCCAGTAAATGTCCTGCATCTGCCGTAAGTTCTTTTCCTAATAATGCATATCGTAAACCCAAATCTACAAGGTAGTATTTTTCCCGAGTTGCCAGATGCTGTTTCCCTTTTATATCATATCTGTTTACTTTATAAAAAAGATAAGATTCCACAAGCGTATCAATGTATTTTGAGACTGTTTTATTGTCAATTTTTTTTCCGCTTGCAGTAAGAACTCTTGCAATATTTCTTGCCGAAACGCTTGAGCCGATACTATCAATCAGAAAATTAACGACTTCGTTATAAGATGTTTCATAATATATTTTATGCCTTTTCTGTATGTCATTCTCATAAATGTTTTGAAAAACGGTTTTCAGATATTCATATGCATAGCTTTCTCCTGATTCAAGGAATCCGACGGATTCAGGGAAGCCCCCTGTTCGCATATAATCAGCAAAAGCACGATCGGGATTTGCTGTTTTTCCGGTAAATTCCGAATATTCGGCAAATGAGAACGGCAGAACGTTTATTTCAAATGCCCTGCCTGTAAGGATTGTTGCCAATTCGCTTGATAAAAGGTAAGCATTTGAGCCGGTAACATATAAATCTATATTTGGCGTAACATATAATCCTTCAAGCAATTTTTCAAATTCGAGAATGTTTTGAACTTCGTCTATGAAAACATAATTTGTTTCACTTTCAAGCAACAATGATCGGATATAATCATAAATTTCTTTCCAATTTTTATCAGCAAGAAAGCGGAATTCCGGCAAATCCATATTTATGGAAATAAGCGACACATTCGGATTTCTTTCCTTTAACAATTCTTGAAATTGTAAAAGTAAAGTCGATTTCCCTGCACGACGAACACCTGTTACAACTTTTATAAAGTTTTTGTCTTTTAAAACAAAAAGTTTGTCAAGTAATGTTTTTCTTAAAATCTTTTGCATGTCATTATTTCAATTTTATACTGCAAAGATAATTAAAATTCCTCAAAGTTTTACAATATCTTAAGTTTGAGGAATTGTTTTGGGAGTTTGATATTTTGATTGTTTATTTGTGTTACCGGATTTTCGCTGTCCGTAAGATTTTTAGAGCAGCCGAGTGTAATAATATTTATTTTTGCCATATTTTTTTTGCGAAAAGACGTTTTATGTATTTTTGAAAATAGTTTGAGCTTGTTTGAATATTATATAGATAAAATTCTCTGTTATATCTGGTCTTTCAATCCCGACAAAAACCATCTTCCTCCGGATCAAAAAATAATTCCTCTTCCCTAATTTTTTCATAATTACCCAAAGTATCCAATTTGTAAGTAATTTCTAAATATGGATGTTCACAACCAAATTCAATATATTCAAACAAATGAACCTCGTATCCGTCGGATAAAGATTTAACATAAGTTTTATTTAAATCATGTTTTATTATTCTAAAATTATCTTCGATAAATGTAAATTCATACCAAGGAGATGAATTTGTTAGTAAAGCAATATAACTTAGTGCTTCATATTGATTTTTTATTGGTGCAAAATATTCTTTTACCTTTTGTTTAGAATCAATTAATACATATTCGTTTTTAACTTTAATAATCAGACATATAGTATTAAAAGCAAGTCCACCGGCTTTTTTAATACCTTTTTTTTCATAATTCCTAAAGTATAATCCTAAAACCATTTTATATCTTGGCTTCAAACCATTATAATATGCCGGCACTTCTAATAATTTATCAAATCCAAATTCTTTATACAAGTAAGTACTATCATATAATAAACTTTCAGGTGTACCTTTGATCAGAGTACAAGGTTTATCGAAAACTTTATACTTATCTTGACTTTGAGAAAATAAATTTCCGGAGAATAATATTATAATTAAACATAGTATGACCAATCTGTCTTTCATTCAATAAGAGTATTTAATCTTTATTGTTAAATTTCTTGTAATACAAAACTATCCGTTTATAACCAAAGGTAAATTTTACAAAAACAAAAATAATAATAAATGCGGAACAAAATCATAAGAATGTCTGAAAAGTCAGCAGAGGTGTTATTCTGATCTTGTTTAACTTCGTTAATCCTTCGGGTTCAGGATCTCAACAAACAAAATTTTAGTGATTTATAAAGATGCTGAAACAAGTTCAGCATGACTTCAAACTTTTTATACAGCCACATGATTTAATACATTTTTCACCTTTAGGTATGTTACCGATTGGTGAGAAATTAAAAATAACTTTCCGGTTTAATATTAAAAAATTGTTTTTTAAACCAGATTTCAAAAGCCGGATCCAATAATTCATATGTATTGCTTATTTTTTCAATCGTTCCGTTTTCTCGAAGTTTTTTTATATTTTTTGATACATTATTGGATGTTCCCAATTTAAAATCTTTCATCACTTTTACGGAACTTAAATGTTTTTGACCGGTTACAATTGCTTTCATCAAGTTAACTTGGGTTTTGCTGCAAATTTCAACTTCTTTTTCGTATAAGGGACTGTTACCGTTAATTAGCTCATTAAGAGCCGATAACATTTCTTTCTTTGATGTTTTTTTATTCGTTCTGTTCCACGTATAATGTGATAATTGTTGCACATACCAAGAATGATTTTTCATTAAATTGCAAATGATACCGGCATTTTTTTTATCGATACTTTTTCCGGTTCTCCTGAAAGCATTTACGATAAACGGTATCCATTTCTCTTTTTTTATTTTCGGAAGTAAGATAATGTCTCCGAATCGGTAAAATGCTTTGTTCGATTTATTAAAAATTTCGGTCATCATATGATTTTGACTTCCGTACAAACAATACGTGACATTTTTATGATTTTGCCACTCGGCTCTCAACTTTTTCTCAAATTTTTCAAATTCATCATATTCCGAGATATTTTGAAATTCATCAATCGCAATAATGTATTTTAATTTCTTTTTTTCGGCTATTTTTTCAGGTAAATTTAATATCTCCGATGCTGTTTTTTTCTCATTTTCAAAATCAAAACTTAAACTAAATTCACTTTCGGCATCTGCACTGAACTGAAATTTAGGAATAATTGTTTTAAAAAAATCTTTGACCAACTTTATTCTGTCTTCCAACTTCGAAGCAGATACTTTTATAACTTCTTTTGCAAAAACTTGTAAAAATTCTTCTTCCGATTGTATCGAAAATAAATCAATATGAACGGTTTTAATATTTTTTTCATCTTTAATTTCGGCAAAAGCCTTACTCACAAGCGAAGATTTGCCCCATCTGCGAGGCGAAATAATAATTGTATTAATCCCCGATTTTAAATTGGTTAGTAATTTTGAGAGTTCTTCCTCTCGATTTGTAAAAGCATCTGTATTTACAATTTTTCCGTATGTAAAAGGTACTTTTGAATCATTCATTTTTATTTTTTTATTTTTACCTGCAAGTATTATACCAACAGGTAATAATAATAAAACATTTTAAATAATACAATAAAATAACGGAAAAAATTTAATAAGAACATGTAATATACTTATTTAATTAATATTATGTAAATATTTTATATTTTTTACCTTTAGGTATGTTACCGTTTGGTGAAAAATTAAAATTAATCAAATAAAGAATCAACAAATGCCTCTTTATCGAAAAGTAAAAGATTTTCTTTTTGCTCACCCACACCGATATATTTAACGGGGATTTTAAATTGGTCGGAAATACCGATTACCACGCCGCCTTTTGCCGTGCCGTCAAGTTTTGTTACGGCAAGTGCATTCACTTCGGTGGCTTTGGTAAATTGTTTGGCTTGTTCAAAGGCATTTTGTCCGGTCGAACCGTCTAAAACGAGCAGTATTTCATGCGGTGCATCAGGGATGATTTTTTGCATAACGCGCTTTACTTTCGTAAGCTCGTTCATTAAGTTAATTTTATTATGCAAACGGCCTGCCGTATCAATAATAACAATATCGACATTATTTGCCTTTGCGGAATTAAGCGTATCAAAAGCAACGGATGCCGGATCGGCACCTGTTTTTTGTTTTACAATCGGCACATCAATACGATTTGCCCAAATATCCAATTGTTCTACGGCAGCAGCTCTGAATGTATCGGCAGCCCCGAGAACAACATTTTTTCCTTCATTTTTAAACTTCCAAGCCAGCTTTCCGATTGTCGTGGTTTTTCCGACACCGTTAACACCCACAACCATAATTACATACGGATTGCCGTCAGAATTTATGGAATTAAACTCAGCGGTATTTGTTTCATTCTCCGAAAGCAAAGACGTTATTTCTTCTTTTAACAGTTTATTGAGTTCTTGTATGCCGAAAAACTTAT
>JANTGL010000213.1 GCA_024762915.1 Bacteroidales bacterium
CAATTTATACCAAGCAAATTGCATGGTTCGGCGGTTTATTTTCGGATAACAGAATCGGAGAATACCTTTCGGTACAAAGCGAATTAAATCTTAACAAATTTCAATTCGGTTTTTCCGAAACCATCCCTCAAATAGAAAACAGCAAACTAACCGTTGACGAAAAAGACTATTTTATTTCTGTTCCCGTATTTTTAAAATACAAACGCGGTTACGAATTTATTTTTTGGGATATCGGACTCGGCGGACAAGTTTCTGTTCTGGCAAAATCTAAAAGAACCTTGGATTTAAAAATTGATATTTATAATCAAGACGGGATTTATTACTATGATTATAAGAATAATCGGTATGAATACGGTTTCGTGGGAAATGCAGGTATGCAATTTAAAGCCGTCAATTTATATTTAAGATATTATATCAGTATGCGAAATATTTATAAATATTCAGACTCCAGAGACATGAGTTTTAACATTCTCAGTTTCGGTGCTTCATACCAAATTAACTATCGGGAATCATATCCTTACGGTCGAAAAACCGGATGGAAAGGATTAAAATATAAAGTAACGCATCTTTTTAAATAAAAAATGCAACCTTTATGCTAAATTTTATCTTATTTTAAATTATTGTTAATATATAAAAAATGAAAAAATTCACTCTTATAGTTTTGTATTTATTTATCGGAATATTTGTTTATGCACAAAAAGCAATAACATTATTAACAGAAGATTTCTCAAGCGGAGTCCCGCCTACCGGATGGACAATTGATGATATGGCTTCTCAATGGTCTTCTTCTTCAACAACAAATGCCGGCGGCACGGCACCGGAAGCAAAACTGACATGGGTTTCAGGGACCCATACAACACATTTAATTTCTCCTGCAGTTGATTTAACAGGATATTCAACTGTAATTTTTTCTTTTAAACATTTCCTCAGTAATTATTCAAACGGTTATACAATTGGTGTTGCCACACGCTCAGGAGGCGGAAGTTGGAATACGGCTTGGTCTTTAACGCCTCCCGGAGACATCGGTCCTGAAACAAAAGAAGTTTTAATTTCAAATGCCGATGTCGGTGCTTCTGATTTTCAAGTTGCTTTATTCCTTGACGGGAACTTTTATAATTTTAATTATTGGTATATTGATGATATCAATCTGTATAGTCCTGATGCTAATGATGCAAAATCAGTTTCAATTAATGTTCTTCCGTATGTTGAAACCGGGAATATTGATATTTCTCTAACGATGCAAAATATAGGTATAACGACTATTAATTCAATAGATGTTTCATACCAAATTAATTCAGATCCGGTTGTTACAGAAACTATTTCCGGACTTAACCTTGCAACTACTGATTCACATAATTACACATTCTCAACTCAATTAAACATACCTTCTGCGGTCCAATATAATCTTGCTGCATGGGTTAATTTAACCGGAGATAATGACCATACTAATGACACATTAAAAACAACTGTTTCCGGAGTAACTTCAATTCCCGTTAAAAAAATTATCGGAGAAGAAGCAGGAGGAACATGGTGCGGATGGTGTCCGAGAGGTTTAGTTGCTTTAAAAGATATGGAACATTATTATCCGGATGACTGGATTGGTATTGGCGTTCATAATAATGATCCTATGGAAGTATCTGCTTATGATACCGGATTAACAGCTCTTACCGGAGGAGGTTGGCCAAACGGTACAGTTGATCGTGTTGAGCCGGTTGATCCCGGAAATTTTGAAAATACATATTTAAACAGAAAAACAGCAATTGTTCCCGTCCAAATTGAAATAATTAATGAAGCATGGGAAGCAAGTACCGGAACGATTACATTTGATGTAAAAGCTGATTTTGTTACTGAGCTTAACGGTACTTTCAAATTAAATGCCGTAATTACTGAAGATTCCGTTACGGGATCAGGGTCAACTTGGGATCAAGATAATTATTATTCATCTGCCTCACAAAACATTGACCTTATAGATTGGGAGGGTATTAACTGGAAAAATTTACCTAATCCTGTGCCTGCTAAAGACATGATATACAATCATGTAGCAAGAGCAATCTTAGGCGGTTGGGACGGAACGGATAACAGCGTCCCTACTCATGTTAATTCAGGAGATAATGCTGTTTATTCATATTCTTATGTCGTTCCTGCAGATCAAAAAGAATGGGATTTAACTTTAATCGGATTTATTATTGACAGCATTTCAGGAAACATATTAAATGCTGCAAAAATTCAATCTCCTGCACCTAATACATCTGACATTTCCGATTTGTCAAAGACTATTAATATTTTTCCGAATCCGGCAAATACTTATATCCGGATACTCGGTATAAATAAAGGCAAACTATTTATTACAGATATTTCCGGCAAAGAAATATTATCAAAAAATATTCATTCAAATTCAGAATACTTAAATATTAAAAATTTATCATCAGGAGTTTATTTAATAAGAATCATTTCAGAAGGAAAGGTTGTTACAAAAAAATTCGTTAAAAATTAATGAACAATACATAAAGAAGCATCCTGTTTATAGGGTGTTTCTCCGTTTAAATTAAATACATTACACTATGAAAAAACTTTTCCTTTTTTCAATCCTTATTTCATTATTGTTTGCAGGATATTCACAAATAACAATAACGGACCAAAACGGTATTCCGATAAATAACGGTGATGAAAGAATCTTTAACTCAGACGGAGATGAAGCAAACTTAATATTATCAATTACAAATAATGCGTCAAGCCTCATCGGTTTAAAGTTAAAAGCACTAAGTATTACAGGTGCGGACGGAAGCGGTTTAGAATTTTGTTTTGGTACCTCCTGTTATCAGGAAATATCAACCGAAAACATTTATCCGTTAAACGGTGAATATAGTATAGATGCCGGAGCAACAGATAACGGAACACATTTTCATCATCACATACATACCGGAGATCCGGATGTAACAGAATATGTACTAAAAATTTATGAAGACAACAATGAGGTAAACAATTATGTTCAATTTACTTATAAATATGATGCAAATTATGTGGGAATTAATGATATTAACAGCAAAAATTCCGTTTCAATTTATCCGAACCCGGCAACAGATATATTAAATATTCAAATTCCTGAAAACATAAAAAATCCGGAACTAAAATTAACTAATATTATCGGGAAAACGATTCTTAAAACAAATTTAAACGGTTCAAAAAATAAGTTGAACATTAAAAACTTTCCTTCCGGAATATATTTTGTTTCAATAATTTCAAACGGTTCGGTAATCAATACAAAAAAGTTAATTATAAAATAAATCTGAATGAAACGTACACTATTTATAATTTTTATTTCTGTTATCTTTTTATCTTCAGGTTTTTCTCAAGAAGAAAAAAAATCGGTACTTCCTTCCGTAGATTTAAAAACTTTAACGGGAGAAACTTTTAATACTTCCGACATAAAAAATCCCGACGGTCCTATTTTTCTCAGTTTTTGGGCAACTTGGTGCAAACCCTGCATAAAAGAGCTTATTGCCGTTGACGAAAACTATGTCGATTGGCAAGAAGAAACCGGCTTAAAAGTGTATGCCGTTTCAATTGACGATGCAAAAAGTATGAGTCGCGTTGCTCCTTTCGTAAACGGTCGTGCTTGGGAATTTGAAATATTGCTTGATCCCAACAGTGATTTTAAAAGAGCCGTAAATGTGATTAATGTTCCGCATTCTTTTATTTTGGATAAAAACGGAAAGGTAATTTGGCAACATAATTCCTATTCACCCGGTGACGAAGAAGAGATTTACAGAATTTTGAAAGAAGCTGCCGGCGAAGAAAAATCGGATAAATAATAAATTATTAATCTGCCGGTATTACCGGCTTTTTTATTTGATTAAAATGAACAAACTTTTATTAATCTTTATAGCCGTTTTACTTTCCGCATCCCTTTTTGCTCAAGAAAACAATAAAGATTACGGTGAATTTCACGGAAATTTTGAGCTTAACGCACAAACATATTCTGCAGATTCACTAATCGGTGCCGAATCGGTTGACGAAATTATGCGAGCCAATACCTATGCAAATTTCACTTATACAAAAGGAAAATTTTCTGCCGGTGTACGATACGAAGCCTATTTGAATACCATGCTCGGTTTTGATCAACGCTATAACGGTCAAGGAATCGCAAATCGCTATGCATCATACACTTCCGATGAATTAGAAATTACGGTCGGTAATTTTTATGAGCAATTCGGGAACGGTTTAATTTTACGTACTTACGAAGATAAAACCCTCGGGTTAGATAATTCATTGGACGGAATCCGATTAAGATATGCACCGATTAAAGGCATCCGACTAACCGGATTAATCGGAAAACAAAAATTGTATTGGGAATACGGTCCGGGAATCGTAAGAGGATTCGACGGAGAGATTTCTTTAAACGAAACGTTTAAAAAATTTACGGATTCAAAAACGAGAATTCAAATCGGAGGAAGTTTTGTAAGCAAATATCAAAAAAATCTCGACCCGATTTACAATTTCCCGGAAAACGTCGGTTCTTTTGCGGGCAGAATCAATCTTTCAAGAAATGCTTTAATTCTTTCTTCTGAATATGCCTATAAAATTAACGATCCCTCTTCCGATAACGGAAATATTTTTAAAGACGGAAACGCTCTTTTAATTAACGGTTCCTGGTCTAAAAAAGGTATCGGATTTTTAATAAGTGCTTTAAGATTGGATAATATGAGTTTTCGCTCCGATCGCTCGGCAAGCATTAACGATTTAAATATCAATTATTTACCGGCAATTACAAAGACACATGCTTATGCTTTTGATGCTATGTATCCGTTTGCAACGCAACCCAACGGTCAAATCGGCGGTAATTTTGAGTTTTTTTACAACTTTAAAAGAAAAAGTACCTTGGGCGGAAAATACGGTATGAATATAAGCATTAATTTTTCACAGGTTAATGCGATTCAAAAAACAAATATCATTGTTAATCCGAATGATGCAATTCCGAATCTTAACGGATATACTTCTGATTTTTTTGCAATCGGCGACGAACTTTACTTCAGAGATTTTAATGTTGAATTACATAAAAAAATAAATAAAAAATTGAAATTTGCCGCAATATACATGTATGAAGATTATAAC
>JANTGL010000214.1 GCA_024762915.1 Bacteroidales bacterium
GATGCCAATAATTGGTTAGATGAACATATGTTGGATTTTTATCCGCTTGGCGATTTAAAAGGATAAATTTTAATTAATTTAATTACAAAAATTCAAAAAAATGACAGAAGAAATTATTATAGCCGGTTTTGGAGGGCAGGGCGTTCTTTCAATGGGCAAAATTTTAGCATATTCGGGCATTATGGAAGATAAAGAAGTGAGTTGGATGCCTTCCTACGGACCTGAAATGCGAGGCGGTACGGCAAATGTAACCGTTATTATAAGTGATGAACGTATTAATTCACCGATATTACACAATTTTGATACGGCGATTATCTTAAATCAACAATCAATGGATAAATTTGAAGAAACCGTAAATCCGGGAGGAGTTTTACTTTATGATCCCAACGGTATCATTCATCATCCGTCAAGAACAGACATTAACATATACACGATAGAAGGTGCTGCGGAAGCAGCCAAATTAAAAAGCTCGAAAACCTTTAATATGATTGTTTTAGGAGCTTTTTTAAAACTTAAACCAATCGTAAATATGGATAATGTACATAAAGGTCTTGAAAAATCCTTGCCTGAAAGACATCATCATTTAATACCAATGAATGAAGAAGCAATTAAAGTGGGTATGGAAAAAATAAAAGAAGTCCATACGGTTTAAATAATAAAATATTTTTATAAATTTGAAGACCTGCATTTGCGGGTCTTTTTTTATCTTATACTATGGAAAAATATCTGTTATTAAAAAAATATGCTGATACAATTTCTGCGGAAGAAGAAGCAACAGTTTTAAAAGAACACAGTATCCCTTATATTATTGAAGATAAAAGTTTGCAATTCCGATTTGATAAAGACGGATATGATTTAATTCATTTGAAAGTTTCTGAAGATGACTTTTCAAAATCAAAACTGCTGCTGAATGAATATGATGAAAAAAAAATATCGGAACTCGGGAAAAGCCACTATTTATATACATTTTCAGATAAAGATATTATAGACATTACAGCAAATCCCGAAGATTGGACAAATGCAGAAATCAAATTGGCAAAACAAATTATTACTGAAAGACAATTAAACATAACTGAGGATTCAATTCAAAATTTGCAACAAAAATTTACAGAAAATAAAATAGATAAAACACTTAAAAGAAACAAATCAGTATGGTTTCTTTTTATTGCAATACTATCAATACTGAATTCAGTATTTTTTTATTCGGGAATTAAAATAAGATTTATATTCGGCATAGGTATTACAGAACTTATTGAACGTATTATTATTAATCAAGACATTCCTCTTCTTCCTGTTATTTCAAATCTGTTATTCGGAGGTTTCTTCCTTTTCATTTGGATATACGCTAAAAAAAATGAAGAATGGGCTTTTAAGGTCGGTTTAATTTTATATTTATTTGATTCCGTATATTTATTCTTAATGTTATATTGGATTGCAGGTATACTACATATTATAATCTCAATTTTTATCTATCTTGCATATAAAAAAGTTAAAATTGAATTAGAAAAAATAAATAAATAGTGTTTTATAAAGCTTAAAATTTCATACCTTTACATTAATTATTAACTAAAACACTTTTGAAATGAAAAAAATATTCGGTTTATTAATTATTGCAGTTTTTTTATTTGCCTGTAACCCGAAAGAAGATAACGGGGACAATTCAAATTCGAGCGACACAACGGAAATCGTAAACGATAACATTAAAAGTGATACGACTGAGATTGTAATTACACCTGAAGAAGTTGATAAAACATCAGAAGAAATCTTGCAAAAAACAGAAGAAATTGATAAACAATTAGATGACATTTTAAACAATTAAAAACCCGGAATCATGAAAAAATTAATTTCAAATATTTTAATAGTGACTTTTATCTTCTTCTCGGGACAGATAATCGCTCAAAAAACAAATGACCACGGCGGAAGCAAAGTGAAAAAAGAACAAAAAAAACTAAACAACAATACAAAAGACAAATCGAAAGGTAAAACAAACGATAAAGGCGGAAGTGATGTTAAAAAAGACCAAAAAGGAAATCACAACAAAAAGCCGATCGTTGATGACAGAACCAAAAAAGATAAAGGAAAAAAAGACAAAGGCAATAAAGACAAAAACAAAGACAATAAAGGGAAAAATAAAGATAAGGCAAAAGATGATCATGCCAATGAATACAAAAATTTAACACCCGAAGAAAAAATTGAAAAAGCTCACGACAATATCCAAAAATCAAGAGATAAAATTGCTAAAGCATTCGAACATATTGAACATCAGAAAGAAACAAGCAACATTTCAGAGGAACAATATCAAAAAAAATTAGCAAAAATTAAAGAATTGGAAAAACAATTGAATGAGCTTGATGAGAAAAATGAAAAATTAAGGAAAAAAGATAAAAAACATAAAGAAGGAAAAGATGATGACGATGATGAACATGAAGAACATGATAACAATTAAACAATCTAAGCCGATACGTTTTGTATCGGCTTTTTTATTGCTTACCAAAAATAAATTACTATGAAAATCGATTACAACAAATGCAAAAGTTGCCGAATTTGTATAAATGTTTGTCCTTCAAAAATTTTGGACGTAAACGAAAATAAACAAACTTATTTTAAAGAAGGACGAAAACACATTTGCCTCGAATGCGGACATTGTATGGCTGTTTGCAGTACGCAAGCAATAACGGTTCATTCAATGACTTATGAAAAAGATTTTGAATTAATCCCGAAAAACAATATTAATTACACGGAATTTATTGATTTTTTAAAAACACGTCGTTCCGTAAGAGAATTCAAAAACAAACCGATAGAAAAAGAAAAACTGCAACAAATTATTGAGGCTGTTTCAACGGCTCCCTACGGTGCCGAAAATGATGATATTTCAATCAATATAATTACGGATAAAACTATTATTGAAAAATCTTTACCGCTAATGTCAAAATTTTATGATAATTTAAAAAAATGGTTTAAAAACCCGTTAATTCGCCGTATTATTAAAAAGAAAGAAGGTATTGAAACATTTAACACCATTAAAAACCATTTAATGCCGATGGTAAAACTTGACCATTACGACTTGAAAAATTACAATACCATAACAAGAGATGCTCCCGCAATCCTAATTTTTCATTCAAAACCGAATGCTGAAGAACACACCGAAGATGCACATATTTGCAACACAATCGCTATGCTAACGGCTCATTCTTTAGGTCTGGGATCTACAATTATAGGATTAATCGGTCCTGCCGTAAATAAATTCCCGGAACTTAAAGACTTGTATAAAATACCGCCTGAGAATAAAGTTATTACTTCTTTAATATTAGGTTATCCGAAATATAAATATCTTTATTCCGTAAAACGAAATCGGCAAAAAGTTACTTCGATATAAAATATTAAAAAATTAAAAGGAGTTGCTTATGAAACGGAGATTCAACTTCAGAATCGAATTTTTTCATCCTCTTCCTGATCTTGGAAAAAATTTATCTGAATTATTTTTCAGAAATAAAATTCGATATGGATTTTAAAATATCATCTTTACTAACCGGCTTAGTCAGATAATCATCGAAAATCGTATGATATTTAGCAACAATGTCTTTAATGGCATGAGCAGTTAATGCAATAACCGGTATATTTTTATATCGATCATCTTTTTTAATAATCTTTGTTGCTTCATATCCGTCAAGAACAGGCATTTGAATATCCATCAGAATGATATCGGGAAGTTCTTTTTCCAATAATTCAAAAACTTCTTTTCCGTTTACGGCTTCAGTTATTTTAAAATTTTCATTTTCCAATAATGCAGAAATTAATTGTCGGTTGATTAGATTATCTTCTGCAACAAGAATATTTAATTGCTTCGTTTTAAATTCAAAATTTTTGTTTTTAATATTTTTATCAGTTATTTTTTCTGAAATTATAACATCTTTAAATATAACTGTAAATTCAGACCCGATACCAAGCTCACTTTTTACGGTTATTTTTCCGTTCATTAATTCTGTTAAATGTTTTGAAATCGCCAGACCAAGTCCCGTTCCGCCGTATTTCCCTGTCATTCTGTTTTCCGATTGTCTGAAATTCTCAAAAATCAATTGTTTTTCATTCGTAGAAATACCGATTCCCGTATCTTTAATTTTCAGGATTAAATCAGTCTTATTTACTCTTAAATTTTTAGAGGATAAGCTAACGGCAACACCACCTGTTTCAGTAAATTTAACAGCATTATCAACTAAATTTGTTAAAACTTGTCTTATTCTAAAATCATCAATAAAAAGAAAATGCGGAACATTTTCATCAATTTCAACAGTGAAATCAATTACTTTTTCTGCCGATTTCAAGGCAAATATTTTTTTTATATCTTCTGTCAATTCTCTGATATCAGAAGCATGCTTTAAAATTTCAATATGCCCTGCTTCAATTTTTGAAATATCCAAAATATCTTCAATTAATCTCAATAAATTATTGCTGCTGCTTTCAATTCTTTGAGTATATTTTTTTAAATCAGGATTTGTAATTCGATTATTTAAAATACTTGAAAACCCGATAATTGCATTCATCGGTGTACGAATTTCATGAGACATATTAGCTAAAAATTCGCTTTTTAATCGATTGGCTTTTTCTGCTTCTTCTTTTGCAATAATTAAATCTTTTTCATGTTTTTTTCTTTCTGTTATATCTCTCCCTAGAACGACTAATCCGTTTTTACTCCCGTCGTTATTAAATATGGGTATTTTATAAACCTCATAAATTCTGTTCTCGCCTGTTTTTAAAGGAATAATTTCTTCATTAATTGATATTCCTTTCTTTTCCCATGCTTTTTCATCCGTTTTTTCACATGTTAAAAACGCTTCTTTATAAATTTCATCAGTATATTGGGATAATTCAGAATCTGTTTTACCGAAATAATTAACATCTGTTAACGAAAATATTTCAACATCTGCTTTATTAGCTAATAACCAGCGACCTTTGCCGTCTTTAAAACATATTATATCGGGAGATGCATTAATAAGAGTCAATAATCTTTCCTGTATTTCAGTTCTTTCATTTTCAAGTTTAACTCTATCGGTAACATCTTCAACCACACAATAAAC
>JANTGL010000215.1 GCA_024762915.1 Bacteroidales bacterium
TTTTGATATCGTTAATGCTTTTAAACTCATCATTCAAAACTTCTATTCCGGTTTTTTGAATAGCAGCAGAATCCATTCCTGTTTTGTAAAATGTTGCAATTTTTTTTGTTATTTCATCGTTTGCTTCTGTTTTTAAAAGGTCATCAACAATATCTTTCAATTGTTTTTGATTTTCATCCATCAATTCGTCAAATGCTCCGTAACGGCTTTTGTCGGAAGGTACGGGATTTGATTTCATCCACCCGCCGTCGGCATACTCATAAAAGTCATCCTGCGGCTTTACTGTCAGATCCATGTTTTCAGTATCAATTGCTTTTGGTTTTTCCATTTTATTTTCATTATTACATGATAGAATGAATACCGTCAATACGGCAATCATTAAAATTTTAAGCTTTGTCATAACTATTGTGTTTTATTTTTATTAAATTTTTTACAGTTCTAAATTGTATATACTTATTCGCCTGTAAGTACAAAAGCTCCCCAATAAAACGGGTATTTGTATTTTTCTTTTATATCGGCACGTGCTTTTCTGAAAGCATCGTGTTTGTCACCGGATTGCAGCCAATATTTATAAAATGCCGACATTAAGTCCTGTGTTCCTTCGTCACTGACTTCCCATAGACTGGTGATGACTGATTTTGCTCCCGCCATTTGAAAAGAGCGTTGTAAACCGTAAACACCTTCGCCGTTTTTAATTTCCCCGAGTCCGGTTTGGCAAGCACTTAAAACCACCAATTCGGTTCGATCTAAATTCAGAACCATGGCTTCAAAGGCATTTAAAATACCGTCGTCTTTATCTTTGTTATCAGTTGTATTTAAATTCAAAATAGTTTTATCTGCACCGGCAAATAATAAACCGGAACGCAATAAAGGATTTTGATACGCACGCACTTGTTCAATGCCAAAAGAACGCGTATCTTCTGTTGCAGTTGATTTTTCTTCAATAAAATAACCGTGTGTTGCAAGATGCAGAATGTAGGGATTATTAACCTGTTTTACGATTTCTTCTTTGGCTGATTTTTCGGTGTATTCATTGACTTGCCAATAATTTTTCTTCAGTAAAGATTGGATTATTTCCACTTCTTTTTGAGTTCCGGGTAAGGGCGGCAGTTGTGCTAAATTATCCGGTAGATCCAATTGATAATCAGGGAAACCGACCAAAAATGCTTTTTTCGTATTTACATTGTGCTTTTTATGCAATAAATCTTTGGTGTTGGTTACAAATCGGATGTCTTTGTCGTCAAATAAAAATTTTCCTGAAGGCAACTGAACGGTGTTTATATTCACTTGGTTGTAGATACCGTCGACGGAAGCATATATTCGGTGAACGTCGGAAGCAGAAGCTGCAATGTATTTCCAATAATAATCATAGAAATTTGTCATGGCTTTTCCGGAATGAATATTTTTATGATATTCTTCAACATCGGAAGTTTCCATTTTTGTGCCGTTTTCGGTGACGGCAATTTCGGGTAATTTCCCGTTATTTTTCAGAACCAAAGCGATGTATGCAATCTTGTTTTCATCGGGCATCAGATAATTGTAACGATTTACGCGAATAATTTCCAATGCCGCTTCATTCGGCTTCAGAATTGATGCAATTTGTTTGTAAGTAACGGATTTATTTGAACTTGAACTTTTAAATGCAGCTGATTTCTTAGTTAAATCTTTTTCTAAATTTAATACAAGCGTTTCAACCGAATCGATATTAATCTTTTTTTCTTTCAGTTCGTCATCGGTGTATGTATATAATTTTGCTAAATAATTTTTGCTGTCTTGCCACTTATTAAATTCATGTATTAAAGTTCGATTTCCGCTGTGCAGAATTTGGTTTTTAACTTTTCTTGAAGAATTAAGTAATAAACCTTTTGTTTCTATATGAAAATTATACAGCATCCCTCTTACTTCCGGAATGTCTTTATAAGCATCTGCGGCAAAATTGTCATATCGTATAAATTTAGGATGAATGGTTTCCCAAAATTTTGTTTTTTCATATTCGTTCATTGCCGGAAAAAAGGTATTGATTTGATAAATGTATTCGTTCAATGCTTTATGATAGGTTTCTGCTGCACGTGTCAGTTCTCCTTTTTGCCAATACAACACGGCAAGATGTTCTTCGGTTTCGGTTAATGCCGGATGGTGCTCACCTAATTTTTTTTGCTGAATTGCCAATGCTTTTTTATAAAGCGGTTCGGCTTCCGAAATTCGGCTTTGTGATTGGTAAAACAAAGCTAATTCATAAATGGAATTAGCATAAGACGGATGGTCTTCACCGAATTGATCTTCGAAAATTTTTGCGGCTTCTTTCAATAAGGATTCAACTTTATTATAGTTCCCCATTTGCTGATATAAAGATGCTGTATTTGCAAGCAGAACGGCATAATCAGGATGTTTTGTGCCCATTCTTTTTTTCTTTACTTTAATTGCATCCAAATAAATTTTTTCAGCTTCGGGGTAACGTTTTGTCAATTGATAAAGTAATGCCAAGTTTACTTTCATACGAATATAACTCGGCGATTTTTCGCGAACTTCTTTATCGGCAATACTTAATGCTTTTTTCATCAAAACTTCAGCATCTTTATATTTGCCGGTCATCACATAAATCATGGCTCTGTTATTTTCAATAACGGCAAATTTTATGCTGTTATCTTCATGTTGCTTCTTTAAATAATTTTCGGCTTGTATGATGTAATCTTCGGCATCGGTATATAATCCCATATCTTTATATAATACCGAAAGATTATTTAAGGATGCGGCATAACCGGTTTTGTCTTTTGAATTTTTGCGTTTTTGGAGTGCTTTTAAAGTGTATTCTTTGGCAAGTGCATAACGCCCGGTTGTATGATACAGTAATCCTAAATTGCTGAATGTGAGAATGGCAAAGGTTGAATCTGTCAATCGGTTTTTTTGATAGATAGTCAATGCTTTTAAAAAGAATTTTTCGGATGATTTATAACTGCTTGAAGCATAGAGAATTTCACCTGTGTAGTTGTAATTTTGTCCTTTCACTTTGGGCGGCATCTCATTGGTATTAGTGGGGTCTGCTAAATAGTATGCAAAACTTTTTGCTTGTTTAATGTTGTTTTTTGATTCGTAAGGTGTTGAATTATCACCGTAGGAAACGGCATAATTAAAATCGGTTACGCTGTAACTTTGTGAAAATTTTACCAAAGTTTCTTTCCATAATTTATTATACTTTTCATTGATATATTTACTCGAAATTCCGTACGTATTTTTGAAACCGGGAGTTAAAATATCTTCTGTTTTATTAATTACATCCTTTGATTTATTCGTAATTTTTTTTACGGTTTTTGATTTTGCAAGTTTTTTTAAATCTTTAAAACTTTGGAAGACGTTTGAGGAAAATCCGGTATTATTAAAAGTTAAGCAGATAAATACAATAAACGTTAAGGTTTTTCTGAAATGCTTCATTCGATCATACTTTACAGGTTAAAAAATTATGATAAAGTTATGATATTTTTTTGAAATTCATCCCGTTTCAGAACTAAAAACTTTTTTAAACAAATACAACAGGAATAAGCTTTTTAAAAACATATTGGTATCAGGAATTTATAATGATTAAAAATAATTTTATAATTGCCACATATACAGAAAGATACGCTTATATTGGTTTGTGCTTTGATATAGCACACAAGTATATATGTTTTATAATATCTATATATCTGTATTTTGATTTGCATATTAAATTACTTTTGTCATCGAATAATTATTAATGTAAAATAAGATGGAAACAAGCGTTTCAAAACTAAACAAATTTATTTATACTTGGTTGATATTATTTCTTGTTTGGCTGGGTTTTACAACAACTTTTGCTTTTGCTGAAGTTGTAACCGGAATATTATTAAGTTTTACGGTTTCGATTTTTTCGTTTAAGAGTTTTACTCATGCAGGATTGAAATCTCTTTCTCCCAAACGTATTTTATATATGGTTCAATACTTTTTTGTTTTTATGCTTGCCTTAATAAAAGCAAATTTTGATGTGGCCAAAATTGTTATCAACCCTAAATTACCGATTAATCCGGGTATTGTTGAATTTGAAAGTAAGTTAACGTCTCCGTTTGCAAAAATGTTATTGGCAAACAGTATCACACTTACTCCGGGAACTTTAACGGTAGATATTATTGATAATAAATTTTTTATTCATTGGTTGTATGTTACAGGTACTGATGAAGAAACAACATACAGAGAAATTGCCAAACAATTTGAAGACATTTTAATAAAAATATACAATTAATATGGACTTGTTTTTTATAATCATTATTTCAGTTATTTCATTGGGAGCAATCTTTGCCGTTATCCGATTTATAAAAGGACCGACGGCATCAGACAGAGTGATGGCATTGGATACATTATCCGTTATGCTGATTGCCGTTTTAGTTGTTCTCGGTTTTATGATGAAACGTTATATTTATATTGATGTTTCATTGGTATATGCCGTACTTGGTTTTATTGGTGTAATAACAATTGCACGGTATCTCGAAGGAGGAATATAAATTTCATTTTAATTTTAAAAAAAATCTGAAAATGCAAATTTTGAATTACATAGGATATTTTTTAGTAAGCATCGGTGCCGCATTCTTTTTTCTCGGAGGATTGGGGATTTTAAGAATGCCCGACTTATATACACGCCTGCAAGCAGGAACGAAAGCAAGTACTTTGGGAGCAATGAGTACCATTCTCGGAATCGGATTTATGCAACCGGAATGGATGATTAAAACAATTATTATTGTTATTTTCATTGCCATTGCAAATCCGCTCAGTTCTCATGCTTTAGCAAGAGGAAGTCATAAAGCACATCAATTACCTTACTTAAAAGATGAAAAAGTCGGTGATGCTTATGAAGAAGAAGTTGAAAATTTACAAAAGAACCAAAAAGAGGAGGATAAATAATGACTAACACAGAAATTATCTTAACCGTCATTTCATTGCTCGTATTAATCGTTGCCGGTTTCTATGCTGTCATGAAAAAAGATTTGATTCATGCCGTGATTGCAACTTCAGTAATCAGCTTGGTTTTATCATTGGTATTTTATTTATTGCAAGCACC
>JANTGL010000216.1 GCA_024762915.1 Bacteroidales bacterium
TGCATTTTCTAATGCTTTTTCGTTTGTTACTTTGTTTATTAATTGTATCATTATAATATATTTAATGTTTATTTGCTGATTTGATTAATTGTTTAGCTGTATAGTTGTTTAACTGTTTAGTTGTTTAACTGTTTAGTTGTTTAGTTGTTTCAGAACTCTTTTGCACCTTTAAAAATCACACTCATTTCGGCGGCTTTTTTCAAATCATAATCCTCATTTTCCGTTCCGGTGTATTCCGAAATTTCAAACGTTTTCTTATCTAGTTTTGCAATAAAATTATCCGATTGAAAAATCCAAAAATGTTCATTTTCAGTCAAGCTGAAATCAAAACCCTCTTCTTTTGCCAATAAAGTATTATTTTTTTCATCATAAAAATAGCCGTCTTTTTCCGTAACAAAAGTTGTTTTATTCAGATACAAATGCGGTTTTTCTTTATACGGTGCTCCGGAAGTCGGACAAAATGTTTCGCAATTGGCACACATATTACACCAATCGGCAATATGAATAATTTGTGAATTTTGTTTTACTTCAAAGATACCGTCATCAATAATTTGCCCGTTTTCTATTTTTTGCAGATTATATTTAATCGGCTCAATTTCATAATGTTGCAAAGCAAGGTTCGGACATAAAGTTGTGCAGACATCGCAAACTTCATCGCAAAGCAAACATCGAGATGCTTCCTCCACGGCTTCTTCTTTCGTTAGTCCGGATGTTACCAAACTGAAATTCTTACGTTCGGAAAGTTCCGTTTCTTTAACGGGAACACCCGGAACACGTTTTGTTTTTTTGAGCAAAAGTTCTTTTATTCTGTCGTTTCCGTTCATTCGCAACACGTCGTTTCGGTCAGATTTTGTATTAAAATTAATCTCCGATTTATCAATTATTGCCTGTGCTGCTTTTCTGCCGTCGCCTATGGCTTTTATCAATGTTGAAGCATTGCGTTTGGCATCACCGCCGATAAAAACATTCGGAATTTTTGTTTCGTATTCGGTTTCTTCGGTTTGTAATAAGTTCGCATCTGCAAAATCAACGGCGAGTTTTTGACCAATTGCCGGAATAATTGTATCAACCGGAAAGTCAAAATCAGAACCTTTTATTTCAACCGGTCGTGCTCTGCCGCTTGCATCTTTTTCACCGAGTTTCATTTTTCGGCAAGTTAATGATACAGTTTTTCCGTTTTCGGAATTTATTCTCACGGGTGAAACCAGTTCGACAATCTTAACACCTTCTGCCAAAACATCATTAATTTCCTGATATTCCGCCGGCATTTGTTTAATGGTTCGGCGATATAAAATGGTCACTTTTCCGTCATTACCGACTAATCGATATGCCGTGCGAGCCGCATCCATTGCCGTATTTCCGCCGCCTATAATTGCAACATTTTTTCCGAAAGTTTTTATTTCTCCGGATTTTGCTTTATAGAGAAAATCCAAGGGATCAAGTAAACCTTCGGTATCGTCGCCTTTTATCATAAACGAAACCGCATTTTGAGCTCCGGCACCGATGTAAATATAGTCCGCATTTGACCGCAGTTCCTCAAACTTTGCCTTATCAACTTTCACACCGTAATGAATTTTTACGCCTTCTTCCTCAATTTGATTAATATCGATATCAACGGCATCATCGCCTAAACGAAATTTAGGAATGGCAGCCGAAACCATACCGCCGGCTTTTTCCTTCATTTCAAAAACTACAACTTCAAAACCGGCTTTATTCAGGAAATAAGCTGCCGATAAACCCGAAGGTCCCGCTCCTATTACGGCAACTTTTAGTTTTTTATTATCATTATCTCTGAATGTGTCGGCAACACAAGTTTCCGTATTCATATGATTATTGTGATATTCCGTTACAAAACGTTTTATATCCCTGATACGTAGTGAATTATCATAATTTATTCGTGTGCATTTTGTTTGGCAAGTATGGTCGCAAACCATTCCGGTAGAATTCGGGAAGGGATTGGTATCGAGAATAACTTCATACGCTTTTTCAAAATCGCCTTTTGCCGTATAATACATATAAGAAGGTATGCCTTGATTAGTCGGACAAGTAACTTCACACGGTGCAAAAGTGCAATCAAATTTTCCCAAAGATTGATGTGTTTTTATACTCGGATCGTGCGGACTGTTCTTTTTATATCTTTCGGAAATTTTAACAAAATTGGCATAGTCATTCAGTTTCAGAAGTTTATTTTCTTTTGACAAAGAAGTATTTGCGGTTTTCAGATTATCAATATATTGCTGCAACCTTCCGTAACCGCCCGGTTTCAACAAATCGGAACTTACCGTAACCGGATACAAACCGCAGGAAACAATATCGACAATATTAAAAGCTTCGGCACCTCCGGAAAAAGAGATATCCAAATTTCCGCCGAAGTCGTTTTGTAAATTTCTTGCAACATTAATTGAAATCGGATGCAAAACTTTTCCGCTTGCATACATCATCTTTTCATTTTCCGGAAAGACTTCTTTATTATTTACACTTTCAAGCGTATTAGTCAGTTTCAAACCGAAAAAAACATTTTTTTCCTTTGCTTTTTCAGACAGTCGTTTTATAAATCCGAGTGCATCGGCATATTTTACGTCGTGTTCAAATGCTTCATCCGGAACTTCCGTATTAAAACCCGAGTTTGCAATAATCTCGCGTAAATCTTTTTTTCCGAGAAGAGTGGGATTAAGCTTTACGGTTGTATGCAAATTTCTTTCAGTAATAAGGTATTCAGCTATTTGTTCAATTTCATCGGGCGGGCATCCGTGCATTGTTGAAAGAGTGATATTATCCGTAATTTCTGAATTAATTTTTAAGTTTTTAACATTCGGATAAATATCTTTTATTTCTTCAATCTTTTTTTTTAATTCGGCAGAAGCATCAGTCATTTTATCAAAAAACCATTGCACGTTTTCTTTCATAATACCGGCCAAATCATATCCGGCACTCATATTAAAAATAAACCCGGCTTCATCTTTACTGCCTATTTTCAATAAATCTTTCAGGATATGAATTAAAATCAAAGCATTCAGATATTCATCAAAAGACTGATGCAATTTAAGTTCCTGCGACCATTCGCAGTTGTATCCTTCATCCTGCATATCGATACAAGGTTTCGAAACTTCCAATTCATCCAATGTTTGAACGGTTTTAAGTTCAATATATCTGGCTCCGGTTAACCAAGCGGCAATTATGTTTTGCGAAAGTTGCGTATGCGGTCCGGCAGCTACACCTATCGGAGTTTCAAGAAGTTGCCCGAAACGTTTTGAACGAAAAATATCTTTTTCATCAGGAATAAAAAATAATTCCTTATAAATTCCGAAAATACTTTTTTTTGTATTATATTCTTTCAGAATTATTTGCAGAAGTTGTTTTAAAGGAGTCGGATTAAATTTATCAGTCATTTTACGCAAAATTTCAATAAAAAGGGCAGCAAAGGTAATAAATTATATGATAAAAAACTTAAAAAAAATTTCGCTCTTTCAGAGCTTTTTTCAACTCGCAAAATACACAGGGCTTTACCCTGTGTTTAAATATTGCGTTCCTTCGGAACTTAAAAAAATATACAACATTTATTATATCCGCATTTCTTTAAAGATTATTTTTTCGGGCTGAAAACCCGCAATATAAAAATACAGGGTATAACCCCATACAACAAAAAATATACAAAGCTTTACCGCGGGTATGAATTTTACCTTCTTTCGGAATTTTATTTCTGTTTTATTCGTAAGAATTTATAAGCAGTTTTATGATGACGACAGTTTGTTTAATCTTATATTTTTAAGCAGATATTAATATATTTATTGTGAAATATTTAAAACTTTGATAATAACAATTTTTCGGGTTTTCAGCCTGAAATATAAAAACAAGAGGTTTTACCCCGTGAAATAAAAATACACAGAGCTTTTGCCGCGGGTTTAAATATTACGTTCCTTCGGAACTTAAAATAACTGACAACCTTATAATTTTAAATAATATTTGTTTTCGGGCTGAAAGCCCGCAATATAAAAACACGGGGTATTACCCCGTGAAATAAATACACTATAATTTGCCCTGAAAGGGCAAAACGTTTCATAATACATGATCTTTTTATATTTTTACATTTCAAAATTAAATAAAGATGCCTCAAAGTTTATCAAAAAATTGGTTACATTTTATATTTTCCGTAAAAAACAGAGAAAACCTAATAAAAAAAAACTGTCAAAAAGATTTGCATGCATATATTATCGGTATTTTTTCAAATTACGGTTCTTATACGGAAGCAATATATGCCGTTCCTGACCACATTCATATTCTTTGCACTTTACCGCGAACAATTTCCGTATCGGATTTAATGTCAAAAGTAAAATCATCATCTTCTAAATTTTTGAAACAATCAGGGATTGATAATTTTGTATGGCAAAACGGATATGACGTATTTTCAGTAAGTTCCTCAAAAGTCGAAACAGTAAAAACGTATATTCTAAATCAAGAAAAGCATCATCAAAAATCAACATTTCAAGACGAATACAGAACTTTTTTAAAAGAATACAATGTTGAATATAACGAACAATATGTTTGGGATTAATCTCATTTTTTAATTTTGCACCATGCAAAGACCCGAAAATCTTTCATCCATAATTTTAGCAGGCGGATTATCAATCAGAATGAAAGTTCATAAAACGGAACTTCCGTTTGATGATAACAGAATTTTTTTACAAAAAATCGGTGAAGAATATCTGGATTTCGGATGTAAAGAAATTATTGTTGTTTTTAATACCGAAAATTATAAATCGTTTATTAATAAAGGATTAAAATTGAATGATAAAATTAAAATCGTTATTAATAAATATCCTGAAAAAGGACGATTTTACAGTTTGAAAATCGGTATTTCAGCACTTTCAAAAGCCGGATTCTCTTTTATACAAAACATTGATAATCCGTTTGTTAATCAAGACATTTTAAATTTATTAAATTCAAACTCGGGTAAAGCCGATTACATTATACCTTCTTTTAGCGGAAAAGGAGGACATCCGATTATGGTTTCCGAAAAAATTATCCGAGCCGTAAAAAAGGAAAATACCA
>JANTGL010000217.1 GCA_024762915.1 Bacteroidales bacterium
TCTTTAACTAATTGTTCGGCAAGTGATTTGAAACTGCTTTTAAAGTTCATAATAAAGCGACGATTATTTTCATCCAAATAAATTTTATCCGGATTTGTGTCTAAACCGCCCCACTTATAGCTATTCATTAATTTATCATATAAGATATCCGTATTAACTCGTCCTTCCGAACCGAAAGAATTGTTTTGAGATTTAATCGGAACAACTTTATAGGCCAAACCTTCTAATTGGAAGTAGTCTTCTAAATTCATATACAAACTGTTCCCGACAGTTGTTGCAAAATAAATGGGACGTTTCCATTTATTCGTTGCCAACATATCTAATACCATCATTTCATTTTTAGAAATATGTTGTTTTCGAATATCCCATTTAAGGGCATTCAGAATTTTTGAAGAATCTTTTTCGGCAACAATTCCGTTTTGTAAAACTGTTTTTTTATTTACCGGTAAAACAAACTTTGTTGTCGGCAAATAATTTACCATTTCACCGTTTTGCAAGGGGGCTTTATACATGTTTTCATCATGTCCGATATGATTAACAATGGTTTGTAAAGGAACGCCTGCCGAAGAAATTTGTTCGACAAGTTTTACAAATTCGGAATTTAAGTCTTTTATTTTTTGCAAGTTCAGGTTTAAATCCTTGTCTTTTAATAATTGTTCGTTGTCTAATTTTTTTATAAACGAATAAAATTGAATCGGATCAATCGTTTGATATCCTTTCGACAATGCTTCAAACTCTTTGGGAAACTTTGATTTGAAATCAGAACTTGCCAAATAATTATAATAATTATTGAATTTTTCTTTATAATCAGCTTCAAAAACATCTTTATTTGCTTTATAGCGCTCCTGAAGATAAATATTCGGATTTTCAATTTTGTATACAACATCTCTTTTGCCTTGCTCACACTTTTCGGATGTCAGCGTAAAATCAATCGGCGGAGATAAATAAGCACGTTTTCGCATTTGATTTATGTACCAGTCTGTATTAAAATAGCTTAGGTTGATTACCCGAACATCCGTTCTGAAACCTTCAACTTCCTGAACATACCAAAGTGGGAAAGTATCATTATCTCCGTTTGTGAAAAGAACGGCATCTTTATCACAAGAGCTTAAATAATTTTCGGCATAATCTCTGGTTGTAAATCGATTTGATCGGTCATGATCGTCCCAATTTTGTTGTGCCATAATAATCGGGGCAGGTAAAGCTAAAACAACGGCGATTGTTGCACCGACGATTTCTTTCGTATATTTTTTCAAGAAATTATATAAAAATGCAAGGCCGAAACCGACAAACATTGAGTATACATAAAACGAACCGGCATACGCATAATCTCGTTCTCTTGGTTGGAAGGGCGGTTGATTTAAATAAAGTACAATAGCGATTCCCGTAAAGAAGAAGAACAGCAAAATGACCCAAAAATATTTTTTCCCGAGTTTCCCTTGTTTGTAGAGAAAAATCATACCCAAAATTCCTAAAAGGAAAGGTAAAAAGAAATAGGTATTTCGTGCTTTATTATCTTTCATTGCTTTCGGAATTTTATCTTGATTTCCGAGTCGCCATTCATCAATAAATTTAATTCCGCTGATCCAGTTTCCGTCTTTAACGTTATTCCGCCCGACAGATCTTCTGTGACCTTGAATATCGTTTTGTCTGCCGGTAAAATTCCACATAAAATATCTGAAATACATATAATTAAGCTGGTAACTGAAGAAAAATTTCAAATTTTCTCCGAAAGTCGGCGGTTTTTTCGGATTAAAATGATCGTATTGAATTTCGCCGTATCTGTTTCGGATAACTTGCTCTGTTTTCGGGTCTGTTTTTGCAAAATAGAAGTCATCTTCACTTGTCCCTGTCCAATTAATATATCCTTGAATGTGATCCGGACTTTCGGAATCGCTGTACATTCTCGGGAAAAATGTTTCGTATTCGGGAGTATAGTTTCGTTTTCGTTTATAGTCAACAATTACATATTTATCCTTCCCGTTTTCATCTTTCTTTTCATAATAAATCGGTTTTACTTTCGGATAGGGATTATCATTATCCAAAGGGGCATTGAAATATTGACCGTAAAACAAGGGTCTGTCACCATATTGCTCTCTGTTTAAATAACTTAAAAGTGAAAAAGCATCATCCGGACGGTTTTGATTCATCGGAGTGTCGGCTTTTGAACGAATTAAAATAATAACGAATGTAGAATACCCGATCAGGATAACGGCAAACATCGTAAAGATGGTGTTCCACAAGACCTTTTTCTTCTTTAATGTGTGGTAAATCCCGTATATAATTCCGGCAAAAAGTAATGTGAAATAAAAAATAAGTCCGGTATAGTACGGTAAACCGAAACTGTTTGTAAACAACAATTCAAATTTAGAACCGATTACAAATAAACCCTGAATGATACCGTACATAATTAATACTAATATTCCTAATGAAATTAAAGAAGCATAAAAAATTCCTTTTTTGGAAGTTTCGTATTTTTTGAAATAATAGATGAAAACAATCGCCGGTATGGCCAATAAATTCAACAAGTGAACACCGATTGAAAGGCCCATTAAATAGGCAATTAAAATCAACCAACGGTTAGCATATTTTTGGTCGGCTTCATTTTCCCATTTCAGAATAGCCCAAAAAACAATGGCCGTAAAGAACGACGATGTGGCATAGACTTCCCCTTCAACGGCAGAAAACCAAAATGAATCGGAAAAAGTATAAACTAAAGCACCAATAACTCCGCTGCCGATAATTGCAATCAATTGTCCTGTTGAAGGATTTTCGGATTTAGCAATAATACGTCTTCCGATATGGGTAATACTCCAGAATAAGAATAAAATGGTAAAAGCACTCGCCAAAGCCGATAAAACATTTACCGTTACGGCAATATGTGTAACATCACCAAATGCAAAAAGATTAAAAAAACGTGCTAATAACATAAAAAACGGAGCTCCGGGCGGATGTCCGACTTCCATTTTAAATCCGGTCGTTATAAATTCTCCGCAATCCCAAAAACTGGCAGTCGGCTCAATGGTAGAAAGATACGTATATGCCGCAACGGCAAAAACAAACCATCCCGTAATGTTGTTAACTAATTTATAATTCTTCATTCTTTTACGATTATTTTTATACTTAAAAAACACAGCGAAATTAAGATTTTAATTTCTATTTTTAGAATATAATGTCAAATTTCATAAATTTTAAGTTTAAAAGATAAATTATTTATACTTTTGTGAACTTTTGTTCAAATCAAGAAATGGGATTAATCTTAAATATAGAAAGTTCAACTTCGGTGTGTTCGGTTTGTTTGGCGGAAGACGGAAAGAAAATTATAGGAAGAGAAACGCACGAACAAAATGCGCATTCTAAAATTTTAACAGTTTTTATCGAAGATATTTTTAAAGAAAAAAAAATAAACGTTAAAGATATTGATGCTGTTGCCGTCAGTAAAGGCCCGGGCTCCTATACCGGTTTGCGTATCGGCGTATCGGCGGCAAAAGGAATTGCCTACGGAGCAAATGTTCCGCTTATTTCTGTCAGCACTTTGCAAAATATGGCATACGGTGCAAAGCAATTTTTGAATGTCGATGAGGATATTTTTTTCGCACCGATGATTGATGCTCGCCGAATGGAAGTTTATACGCAACTGTTTGATAAAAATTTAAATGTCGTAAACGAAATTAAAGCAGAAATTATTGACGAAACATTTTTAAAGGATTTTTCAAAAAATAAAAAAATATTTTTTTTCGGTGACGGGGCAGAAAAATGTAAAAATATTATAGAAAGTGAAAACATAATTTTTGCCGATAAGTTATTTCCTTCGGCGGATTATATGATTTCTTTTTCCGAAAAAGCATTTAAAGAACAAAAATTTGAGGATGTTGCCTATTTTGAACCCTTTTATTTAAAGAATTTTATAGCAACAGTTCCTAAAAAAAACATTTACGGATAAAGTAGAGACAGCATACGCCTGTCTCTGATATAATAAAAAACAGATTTTATAAAAACAAACTATTAAAAAATGAATACAAAAAATAAAGGTTTTAATACCAAGCTCGTTCATGCGGGATCGTATGAAGATGTTTTCGGAAGTGCAACTACACCGATTTACCAAACTTCAACATTTATGTTTAAAAATGCACAACACGGTGCCGATTGTTTTGCCGGAAAATCCGACGGATATATTTATACCCGTATCGGAAATCCGACCATCAAAGCATTTGAAGATGCCATGGCAGAATTGGAACACGGGTTCGGAGGAATTGCAACAAGCTCGGGAATGGCTGCCGTGTCTTCGGTATATATGGCATTGCTCGGTCAAGGGAAACACATTGTTTGCTCGGCATCGGTTTACGGACCGTCAAGAGGTGTATTGGAACGCGATTTTTCTCGTTACGGTGTGGAAATGACTTTTATCGACACATCGGATTTACAACAAATTAAAGATGCTATTCAAGACAATACAAGTGTTTTATACATTGAAACGCCGACCAATCCGACGATGCAAATTACGGATATTGAAAAAGCATCTGAAATTGCCCACCAACACGGCGTTACGGTTGTTGTGGATAATACCTTTTCAAGTCCGTATCTTCAAAATCCCTTGGTTTTGGGTGCCGATGTCGTTTTGCATTCCATTACAAAATACATTAACGGACATGCCGATATAGTAGGTGGTGTTATTGTTGCAAAAGAAGAAGCCATGTATAAAAAAATCAGAGGTCAAATGGTTTACCTCGGCGGAAATATGGATCCGCATCAAGCATACATGACCCACAGAGGTTTAAAAACCTTGAGTATTCGTATGGAAAAAGCGGAAGAAAATGCCATGAAAGTTGCCGAATATTTAGAAAAACATCCGAAAGTTGAATGGATTTTATTCCCGGGATTAAAATCGCACCCGCAACACGAATTGGCTAAAAAACAGATGAAAGGTTTCAGTTCGATGATCAGTTTCGGTTTGAAAGGCGGATTAGATGCCGGACGAATTGTGATGGATAATGTGCATCTTGCCGGATTAGCGG
>JANTGL010000218.1 GCA_024762915.1 Bacteroidales bacterium
CCGCTTAGCGAACCTCTGTATTTTTTTACCAGTAAGGCGGTATCGTGCGCAACGGTTCTGAAAAGCTCTACATCTTTTTTGTCTTTCAAATTCAAAACGGGACGCAAATGCAGTTCACCTGAGCCGATGTGTGCATGATAGACACATTCCAGCTTGTATTTTTCGAGCATTTGCTGAAATTCTTCAATATATTCGGGCAGTTTGTCAACTCTCACGGCCGTATCTTCCGTTAAGCTGACGGATTTTGCATCGCCTTTCATATTTGCCAAAACACCCAATCCGGCTTTTCTCAAATCCCAAACTTTGTCAATGTCGTCGCCCCAAATTACCGGAAAATGATAACCGTAGCCGGCGTCACGCATTTCTTTTTCCATGTTTTCGGCAATCTTGATAATTTCTTCTTTGCTGTCTCTGGCAAATTCAATAATCAGAATAGTTGCCGGATTACCTTTCAGGAAAAAACGATTTTCATCCAATGCTTTGTTTTTTGCAGCCAGTTCAAGAATGGTGTTATCCATCAGTTCAACCGCACCGGGTTTGTATTTCAGTGCAATTAAATTGGCATAGAAAGCATCGTTGAGTTTGTTGAAATGAGCACCGATTACAGCGACGTGTTTTGGCGGTAAGTCAATTAATTTAAGTGTAATTTCGGTTGTAAATGCCAATGTTCCTTCTGAACCGGCAAGTAATTTACAAAAATTGAATTTGTTATTATTGTCTGAAAATATTTCGTTATTGAGAAGTAAATCAAGTGCATAGCCTGTATTTCTTCTCGGAATTTCTTTGTCGGGATATTCTTTTTCAATTTCTTCTTGAACGGATTTGTCCGATAAAGTTGTGTAGATTTGATTATAAATTTTTCCTTCGAGATTTTGAAGTTTAAGTTTTTCCTGAAATTCGTCTTTAGTTATTTCTCCGAAAGTAACTTCCGAATTATCACTTAAAATTGTTTTTATTGAATGTGTGTAATCTCTTGTACTACCGTATATTATCGAATGTAACCCGCAAGCGTTATTTCCTGCCATTCCGCCCATGGTGCACCGATTTGCAGTGGACGTTTCCGGTCCGAAAAACAGTCCGTACGGTTTCAAATACAAATTTAAATCAGTTAAAATTACACCGGGTTGTACGGTAACAAGTTTATTTTCGATATCAAGATTAAGAATTTTGTTCATATATTTTGATACATCGACGACAATTCCTTTTCCCGTAACCTGTCCGGCAAGAGACGTTCCCGCACCTCTTGCAATAACCGATGTTTTATTTTCTTTGGCAAAAGCAATTATTTTTTTTATGTCTTCCTTATTTTTTGGAAAAGCTGCTGCTAAAGGTTTTTCTTTGTATGCCGACCCGTCAGTCGAGTAGATGATACGATGTGTTTCATCGAAAAACAGTTCACCCTTGAGTTGTGAATTTAATATTGAAAGATCTTTCATCGCTTGTTAATTCAATGAATATGAGTTAGTTCTTAATTGTAATACCCGCGACTGTACCTTCGTTATGCAAACGGTTAACTGCCGTAACGGCAAAAGTATATTTTTTTCGGAACAACCATCTTCTTTTCGGCAAGATTATCATGTTGCTTCTGACTGTTTTATAAATATTCTCGGGATTATCGATTGAACCGATTTGTTCGCCTTTAAATTTGTAAACAACATAGTATGTCGCAGTATCGACAGCTGTTTTTCTTTTCGAATCCGGTTGTGACCAGGCAAGAAATTTCCTTCTTTTATTTTTCAGGATAACTAAATTTTTAACTTTCCCGGGGGCCGGTGCCTCAAGATATTTCATGGGCGGTACCAATGCCGGATATTTAAACAAATCATTTTTCATGGAATCGATTACGCCGTTGGGATTTGTTCTGAAAAATTTTGCACTGAAATAAATGCAACCTTTAATTTCTTTATATTTTCTGTTCAACCGGTTTTGGTCGGGTATTTCGGAAGGGTTTTTCCAAGCTTTATTGCTGTTTATCCGATATAAACCTTGCCCGATATAAACATGTTTTCCGTATGAATGTTTTGCCCACCAGTCAACCAGAATTTTATAATCGGCAACTTTTTTCCCTATTTCCCAATATAATTGAGGTGCAACATAATCTATCCAACCGTTTTTCTGCCATTTTAAAATATCGGCATAAAGACCGTCGTAATTTGTGTATCCGTTGGTTTCCGAACCGCGAGGGTCTTCTTTTTTATTTCTCCATATTCCGAAAGGACTGATTCCGAATTTTACATAGGGCTTTGTGTGTTTTATGCTGTCACTCAGCATTTTAATAATTAAGTCAACATTGTTGCGTCGCCAATCGCCTTTATTCATAAACAGTTTTGTCGTATCGGGAATTGTTTCCGTAATTAAGTTAGAATCAGTATCAAAAACATTAACCGTAATTAAACTGTCCGGAAATTTTTTATTATATGTTATAAAATCGGCACTGTCCGGAAAATCAATAATTTTACCCGTGTCGTCTCTTCTTTTATAGGGATAAAAATAATCGTCAAAATGTACGGCATCAATATTATAACGGGCTACAACATCTTGAATGATTTTTGTAACGTAACTTCTGACCTCGGGTAATGCGGGGTTAAAAAATTTATGCGGTCCGTATGAAAAAAACCATTCGGGCTTTGTATTTGTGATATGATTGCTGTCAACTTGAGCCGTTTCATATTTAAAAACGGCTCTGTAGGGATTGAACCAGGCATGGAATTCCATATTGCGTTTGTGGGCTTCCTTAATCATAAATTTTAAAGGATCGTAATACGGATCGGGTGCTTTTGCTTGCTTCCCGTTAAGCCATTGCGACCACGGTTCGTATTCTGATTTGTAAAAAGCATCGGCAGCAGGACGAACTTGTACAATTACGGCATTTAAACCGGCTTCTTGAAGCAAATCCAAAAGCTCGATAAATTCTTGTTTTTGTTGTTCGGTGTTTAAATTCGTTTTTGTAGGCCAATCAATATTTGCTACCGTTGCAATCCATGCGGCTCTAAATTCATATTTGGGAGGAATGTTTTTTTGTCCGAATATTTCGGGAATCAAAAAAAGTATAAAAAAAAAGATAAGATTTTGTTTTAACAGAATTTTCATGGGTGTGTTTTTTTATTTTTTCAATTGTTCATTGTATGTGTCAACAGCTTTACGGACAGAACCGTGTATAAGCAACAGTCTTTTTGCAGCATCCGGTTCAATGTTCAATTCTTCGGCAATCATTTTTGTTCCTCGTTCTACCAGTTTGGCATTTGTTAATTGCATGTCAATCATTTTGTTGCCTTTCACTCTTCCGAGTTTTATCATTAAAGATGTCGTAATCATATTAAGTACCAGCTTTTGGGCTGTTCCGGCTTTCATTCTTGTGCTTCCGGTAACAAATTCGGGTCCTACTACGGGAACGATCGCAATTTCGGCAACTTTCGATACGGCTTCATCGGGATTACACGTGATTGCAGCTGTTAAAAGTCCGTTTTTACTTGCATGTTCCAAGCCGCCTACGACATATGGCGTTGTACCTGATGCGGCAATTCCGACAACCGAATCATTTTCATTAATATTTAACGCTTTTAATTCTTTCCACGATGCATTATAATCGTCTTCGGCGGATTCAACAGCTTCTCTTATGGCAGAATCTCCTCCCGCAATCAACCCGATAACAACACCTTGCGGAATACCGTATGTGGGAGGAATTTCCGAGGCATCAATAATACCGAGTCTTCCGCTTGTTCCGGCACCGAGGTAAAATAAGCGACCGCCTTTTTTCATTCTCGGAATTAATTTTTCAACAAAAAGTTCAATTTGCGGAATTACCTTTTTTACGGCTTCATGTATGCTTGCATCTTCTTTATTAATGTTTGTTAATATTTCATTAACACTCATTTTTTCAAGATTATCGTATTTAGATGATTGTTCTGTTATCTTCATTTTATTTTCTTATTGGCCTTATGTGATTTTTTGTATATTTTTCCAATTAAAATAAGCATCAATGCCTGCACCTATTGCCGGAGCTTCTCTTAATTTTGAACTTACGATGATTTTATCCGGATTGTTATATTGCAATTTTGCGTTTTCATCTAAAATATCGGAATTTTGTATCAAACTTGTCAACTTTTCGATTACCGGCTTTCTGATTTCTTTATTTCCGTATTTTGAATCAAAAAGCTCACCCAATCTTTGTCCGATTATTATACGGTCAAATGTATTTTTGAGATAAGGGTGTTCGTGTGACAGTTTCGGGCGCTTAGGATTTACAAAATCAAACATATTACGAGATCCGGCATACAGACTTGTAATTCTTTCAAAAAGAAGTAAACTGATATTTTCAACAGCCGAATGTACCAGTTTTTTTGCTTCAGGTTCTCCCTCAGATGCCAGTTTTGCAATTTGTAAAGGATAAATTCCTTTTTCGTTAAGTTCGGAAACTTTTTTTCCTGCAATTTCGGCATAAATTGCTTGTAATCCTCCGACGGAAGTGAAACGTTCAAGAGAGCGGCCGTCTGCACTTTTCATTTCCCAAGTTTTTGCCAGCCAATCTTTTGTTTTGTCAAAAGGAAGAAGCTTTCCCTTGATTTTTAATGCATCAGCAACACCTGTTCCTCCGCCGAGATAATAGGCATTGTTTACATCTTTAAACAGACCTTTATCGGAATAATTTTCTCCTATTCCGCAATAATCCGCATCACTGCCTAATTGTGCAACAGGTGTGACAAGCTTAATTCCGGCTTCCGTGAGTTGTTTCTCAAGTATATCGGCATAGTTTAATATTCGGGGTCCGTTTGCCAGAACGGAAATTCCGCGTTTATCGGATGTTTTTAATCCCGGCATACCTAAACCGATAATAATCCGGTTGATTCCGGATTTCTTAACAAGAGATTTAATCACCCGAGCACAGGCATTAATATAAGTTAAACCTTGTTGTTTTTCGGATTCGGACAGATTAAATGAATTATTGTTCATTTCGTTAAGCTGAACGGATATGTCCGTCGGTTTAAAATT
>JANTGL010000219.1 GCA_024762915.1 Bacteroidales bacterium
TTTAAAAACAAAATTATTTATTGTAATATTTCAGAAAAAAGTCTAAAATTTAAAAACACATATTTAATATATAATCTTTATTTTAAAAATAACAAATTATCCGGCGAAGAATATAGATATACAATTCCTTATCCTGAAATCGGAGTTCCTTCTGAAACAGATTTTAAGATTTTGTTTGGTTATAATAAGTTTTTAAATAAAAAATTCAAAAGAAATTTCTCACTTGAATTATATCAACTAGTAAAACAAACTATACCCGAAAACTTTTAACTTTATAAACTTTAAACTTTTTAACTTTTCAACTTTATAAACTTTTTAATTTTCAACTGTCCTTAATGAAAAAACTCATCTTCATATTCCTCATAATTTTCAGCATTCAGGCAGATGCTCAAACACTTTCGACAAAATCGAAAAAAGCAACGGAATATTTCTACAAAGCATTGGAATTTTATAATTCTTACAATTACAAAGAAGCTGTTTACTGGTCGTCAAAAGCATTGGAAAAAGACAGTAAATTTATTGAAGTATATTACTTATTATCAGATATTTTCGGTGAACTGAAAAAATACGACAAAAAAATAACTGCTCTTAAAAAAGCCATAGAAATTGAACCCGACAAAAATCCTTTGGCCTATTTTACCCTTGCAAGAACAGAACTTCAAATCGGCAGATACGGAGATGCAAAAAATGATTTTAAAGAACTCGAAAAACACGACAAAAAAAAGCAATATACGGCAAAACTCGATAAATATCTCGAACGTTGTAATTTCGGAGTTGAAGCAATGAAACATCCCGTAAAATTTAAACCTCGTAATCTCGGAAAAAATATCAATTCGGAATTTGACGAATACTTGCCCGGTCTCACAGCCGATGAGCAAACCTTTATTTTTACACGGCTTGTCCCGAACAGCAAACGGTCTTATAGCGGAAATCTTGAAAAACAGGAAGATTTTTTTATCTCACAAAAAGAAAACGGCATTTGGATGCCTGCAAAAGAATTCGGAAAACCTTTGAATACACTAGGTAACGAAGGGGCACAATCCGTTTCCGCCGACGGTAAATTGCTTTTCTTTACCTCTTGCGAATATGAAAAAGGCAAATCGGCACACGGCAGAACCTACGGAAGTTGCGACATTTATCTGTCTCATAAAATCGGAAACAAATGGTCGAAACCAAAAAACTTGGGACATCAGGTAAACAGCAAATATTGGGAATCGCAGCCCTCTTTCTCTGCCGACGGCAAAACGTTATACTTTGCATCCAACCGTCCCGGCGGAAAAGGAAAAATTGACATCTGGAAAACCGAAATGCAAAAAGACAGCACTTGGAGTCAACCCGTTAATCTCGGAGATACCGTTAATACACCCGGTGAAGATCAATCACCCTTTATTCATTACGATAATAAAACCTTGTATTTTTCGTCCACGGGTCATACAGGAATGGGAAAATCCGATTTATTTTTTACCAAAAAAGATAAAAACGGACTTTGGCAAAAACCGGTAAATTTGGGCTATCCGATAAATACATTCGAGGAAGAAATCAGTTTAACAATCAATTCAAAAGGGAATAAAGCTTTTTTTGCATCTTCTAAAAATTCGGAATTCGGCGGTTTGGATCTGTATACATTTAAACTTCCGCCAAAAGACAGGCCGGAGCAAGTTACTTATATACAGGGAATTGTGTATGACAAAGAAACAACAGATAAATTATATTCTCGAATAAAACTGATTAATTTAAAAACGAACAAAGAAATTGCTTTAACATCTTCCGACGAGGAGACAGGCAACTATTTAATTTGCCTGCCCGCCGGCGCAGATTATGCGTTTAATGTTTCCAAAGAAGGGTATTTATTTTATTCGGAAAATTTCAGTATAGAAAAAACTGAAGATTCACTCAAAATTTATCACTACGACATTCCCCTTTCGCCGATAAAAAAAGGTGAAAAAACCATTCTTAAAAATATCTTTTTCGATACGGATTCTTATACGCTGAAACCGGAATCAAAATCCGAATTACAAAACCTTTTACAATTTCTGAAAAATAATCCCAAAGTACGGATTGAAATCGGCGGACATACCGATAACACCGGCAATGAAGCCCATAACAAACTACTTTCTTTAAAGAGAGCAAAAAGTGTTTACAATTATCTGATTAACAAAAATATAGACAAATCACGCATTGTTTCCAAAGGTTACGGAAGTCAGTTTCCGATTGATACTAACAATACGGAAAAAGGCAAACAAAACAATCGAAGAACGGAATTTAAAATTTTGTAACTATTCCGGCTTTTTTCCAAAACAAACCAAAGTGTACCCCTCTTGAACTTTTAATTTTTCGGTATTACACGGCATCACAAAAATATTTTCTTTATGATCTTTCAAAAATACCGGTATCGAATTTCTGGTATTATTGATTTTTTCGAGTAATATATCTAATTCTTCTTTATCTGAAATTTTTTCTTCATAAAGAAACGGAAAATCTCTTGCCGTTTCAGCAAAAATATTATAATCGGTTTGGCAAGAAAAGGCACATTTTTCAAGCACTTCTTTTTTATTTTTTCGAAACTCCTTATCATCAACTAATCTGAACGAACCGTTTTCCCCGAAAACATTTCCGTATTTTTTAAGGGTATAATTATTTAAATCCGAACTCGGTGTTAATGCCAATAAATATCCGATATCCAACAAATCAAAATCATTTCCGAAAGCATCGGAATAAATATCCGCTTTAAAAGCATCCAAACCGTCGTTTAAAGCTTTATCGATATGAAATTGAGAATTATCTGCCAACACAACGTGTTTATCGTTTTCTTTTAAATATTTAGCCAAAAGTCTGGCACCGGAATTTGCACCGATTATTAAAAATCCGTCCGATTTATCTTTCATTATTTTCAAAAGATTTGCAATCGGTCTCGCAGTGAGGGCATTAAAGACAACAGTTCCCAAAACGACCATAAAAACCAAGGGAATGATATATTCGGCACCTTCAACTTTCCCTGTCAATCGCATTCCGAATAATGACGCAATACCGGCTGCAACAATTCCTCGCGGTCCCATTAAAGAAATATAGATTTTTTCTCGTAATGACAAAACGGATTTTCCGGAACTGAAAAAAACAACAATCGGTCTTACAATAAACACAATTGCTCCGAAAAGCAATAAAACCCTGTAATCCGAAAGTAACTTTAAATCTTTAATATCAATAGCTGCCGAAAGAATGATAAACAAAATAGAAATTAGAAGCACACTTATGCTTTCTTTAAAATCTAATATGTTTTTCATATAAGAAACATTAAGATTTCCGAGAACCAAGCCCATAATTACGACGGCCAATAATCCGGATTCCCCGGCAAGAAGATCCGAAAAAACATAAACACTAAGCACCAAAGCCAAAGTAAAAACATTCAATAAATAATAGGGAATTAGTTTTTTCTTGACCAAAATATTCAAAAAATGTGCAGCCGTAAAACCGAAACTCACACCGATTAATACAATTTTACCGAAAGATATCAAAGCGTGTTGCGTAAAATGTTGACTGCTGTCACCTGATACAATAAATTCAAATACCAAAACGGCAATTAAGGCGCCGACAGGGTCTATTAAAATACCTTCCCATTTTAAAACAGTCGCAACATTTCTTTTAATCGGAAGATGTCTCAACAAAGGTGCAATTACGGTAGGTCCCGTAACAATTATTAAACTCGCAAATAATAATGAAATTTCCCAACTTAAATTCATAATAAAATGAGCAAAAACTGAAGCACCGGCTAAAGTAATAACAGGGCCTACAGAAATTAACTTTACGATAGTTGAACTGACACTACCGAAGTCCTTAATTTTCAATGTTAATCCGCCTTCAAATAAAATTAACCCGATGGCTAAAGAAACAAAAAAGAAAAATGTATTTTCGGGAAATAAGCCCGTTTTTTCAGTAAAATTATAAATCGGTTCTATCCATTTATGCCCGTCATCAGTAAATAAAGATGAAACAGGACCTACAAACAATCCGATAAGAATTAAGGGTAAAATTGCAGGCAATTTCATTTTCCACGAAATCCATTGAGCAAAAATTCCTAATATGACAATACTTGCGAGTTCAATCATTATGATAATTTTTTTCAAAGATAAAATTTTTTATTTTTTAGAATAATGATAATTATATTCAATATATTTCATACAATTTATATTTTTGTATTATAAATTTCAGTTTGTGCTGTTTAACTCACTACATTTTATCATTTTTTTACCGGTTGTTGTTTTCATTTTCTTTTCATTAAAGAAAGTTAAATCACGACAAATTTTATTGCTGATTGCAAGTTGGTATTTTTATTCAGTTTGGAAACCCGAATACATTCTACTTTTACTTGCTTCAACTTTAGTTGACTATTTTGTTTCTTTAAAAATTCAAAAAACTTCTGAAGAGAAAAAACGTAAAATTCTTTTGTGGATAAGTATTTTTGTAAACCTCGGAATTTTATTTTCTTTTAAATACTTTTATTTTTTCGATAAAAATTTAGCACGTTTTTTAGACCATTTCCATTTTTTGGATCACGGACAAGGAAATACATTTACACAACTTTTACTTCCTGTCGGAATTTCTTTTTATACGTTTCAAACGATGAGCTACACGATTGATGTTTACAAAAAACGTATTTTACCGGAAAAAAACTTTGTAAAATTTGCTCTTTTTGTTTCGTTCTTTCCGCAATTGGTTGCCGGTCCTATTGAAAGAGCCGGACATCTGCTGCCGCAATTCGAGAAGTTGACAAAAATTGATTACAAGCGCATTACCGACGGATTAAAACTTATCATTTGGGGCTTTATTCAAAAAATCGTTATTGCCGATACATTATCAATTCTTGTAAACGAAGTTTACAATCATCCCGGTTCCTACCACGGGATTGATATTTGGACGGCAACACTCTTTTTTGCCGTGCAAATATATTGCGACTTTTCCGGCTATACCGATATTGCCAGAGGAAC
>JANTGL010000220.1 GCA_024762915.1 Bacteroidales bacterium
TTGTTTTTTACGCCTTCAAGCATCTTTTTAGTAATGATATAGCTGTCTTTTACTTTTTCATAATCTTCCAAAACGGCAAAACGTTCTTTTTGTATTCTTGTAACATACATGATGTCAAGCTCATGCAGAACTTCCTTTACATCTTCCAATTCTTCAAATTCGATGTTTTTTTCTTTTAAATCGTCTTTGATGTATGCCGGCATTTGCAAGTGTCGCGGCGAAGCAAAATAAAATTTCGGATTAAAATCGCTGAGTGCTTGTGCCAAAGAATGCACGGTTCTGCCGAGTCGCAAATCACCGACCATACCGATAGTCAGATTATTTAAAGTTCCCTGCGTTTTTTGTATTGAATACAAGTCGAGCATCGCTTGGGTGGGATGTTGGTTGGTTCCGTCGCCGGCATTAATGACCGGAATTTTTACGGTTTCGGAAGCAAAACGTGCCGCTCCTTCAACGACATGACGCATCACGATAATATCGACATACATGCTGATTGTCATCAGGGTATCAGCCAAAGTTTCGCCTTTTTTTACGGAAGTAGAACTTGTTCCGGACATCGAAAAGGTGTTCCCTCCGAGTTTTTTTACGGCTGTTTCAAAAGAGAAATGCGTACGCGTTGAGGGTTCAAAAAAGAGCAGTGCGGCTAATTTTCCGCTCATATCTGTTTTTATTTCCTTACGTTCGATTTTGTCTGCCAAATCAATCAGTTTGAGAACATCTTCTTTACTGACATCGCGCATTGAGATTAGGTTTTTCATTTTAATGTTTAAATGTTTATTGTTTAAATGTTTAATTGTTTAGTGTTTATTCTTTCTTAATTGGGAAAGTCTTAATTTATATAGTTTGTTGACTAATTCTTCAATAACAGGTCTTTGTTCGTTAATATCTTGTTTAGGAATAAAATTCAAATCGCCCGCAAGAATTAATTGATTTAAAACTTCTAACAGACTGCCGTATGCTATTTCGGTATAGCGTGCTTGTTCAATTCCGGATCGCCTTGAACTGCCTTCGGCGATATTAGAAGATACCGACACTGCAGCTCTTCTTATTTGGGATGTTAATCCGAATTTTTCTTCGTCCGGGAAAATTGAGCTAATTTTGTAAATCTCTTTTGTAAATTTTCTTGCAATCTGCCAAACTTCAAGTTTTTCAAATGAAAATTCCCTCATACTTATATTTTTTTGTTAACGAATAAGCAAAAAACAATTAAACATTAAGCACTAAACATCTAAACCATAAACCCTCCAAGCTCGTTCCCGATACTCTTTTGCTGTTGCTTCCGGATTTTCGGCTTCAATAATTCCTCTTCCCACAATAATTAAATCGGCACCGCCTTCCATAGCATCTTCTACGGTTGTGTATTGCTGTCCGGTTGTATCTTGTCCTGCCTGCAATTTTACGCCCGGCATCAACATGAGTTGTCCTTTCGGTATTTTGTTTTTCAGTTTTCGTAATTCTTCTTTTCCGTTTGCATGACAGATGTATCCGCTGACAACTTCATGATGTTTTTCACCCATATTAAACACATTTCGGGTATAAGTTTCATTCATTAAATTCCCTTTTGAAGACATTTTTGCCAGGAGGAAAGAACTTTTCCCGGTAAGACCGTCAAATAATCCCTGTATAATTCCCTCGCCCGGAGTTGCGTGAACGGTAATAAAATCTGCCCAATTTTTAATTTTGTATATCCCGCCCAGATACTGTTTTCGCACTGTATTGCCAATATCGGCAAATTTACGGTCTTCAAAAATCATAAAATCGTATTTCAACGCATATTCTTTTAGTTTTTCAATAAATTTTTCATTAAAATCATTAAGGATATCGACATGTGTTTTTAACATCACAATATGTTCAGCCGTTTTACCGAGAATTTCAAAGAATTCTTTTTGATTATCGACATCAAGTGAAAGAACAAGGTTTGATTTTTTCTTTTTGATTTTTTCTTTCAGTAGATTTGTCAGATGATTTTGTAAGCTTTTTTCTGATTTTGATTGATCGTATATATTTTTTGTAAATTCTTTTATTCTTAAAACATGATCGTTTGTAATACGATTATTTTCATGTAAAACATCAGTGATTTTATTTAATGAAATCAGGCTGTGAAGTTTATATCCTAATTTATTAATATAATATTCAATATGATTACTTCGGTCAATAATTACCGAAAAGTCGACAACTTTCAAACCTGCTTTTTTAAATTTATCTGCTGTTTCAAACAGGCTTTCTCCGGTTGTTACCAAATCATCAATAATCAATACTTTTCCGCCTTTTTCATATTTCCCGATAACATCATTTTTTGTTCCGTATGCCTTCTCTTCTTTACGAATATAAATTAACGGTTTGTTAAGCATGTCGGCAACAAGGGTTGCTATCGGCAAAGCTGTGTAGGGAACCCCGGAAATGTAATCGAAATCTAAATTTTTAATATCTTCAACCAGCAAATCGGCAATGCCGTCAAGGAGTTCTGGATAGGATATCATATCACGCAAATCGAAATAAAAGGGTGATTTATAACCGCTTTTTAAGGTAAATTCTCCGAATTTTACGGCTCCTATATCGTGGAGTTTCAGGATGAAAAGGTCTTTTGTCATTTTTTGTTATAAAGTTTAAAGTTTATAAAGTTTTTTGTTCAAACGAATTTCACGAATTATTAATTATTTCTTATTTTAATTCAGATGCTGAAACGAGTTCAGCATGACGTCTTTGATAACTATTTTTCAATCTTTTAGAATTTCTTTTCTTATTCCGTTGATATTTCAATTAAACACAGAAAATCTCTGTCCGCTCGGTCATGCTGAACTTGTTTAACTACGTTGAGCCTTCGGGTTCAGCTTCTATTTATCCCAATTTTCGGCTAAATCTTTTAAATCCGGATTTACTTCTTTTATCAAATTCATTTTCCAATCTTTTTTCCAATTCTTTAACTGCTTTTCTCTTTTAATTGCATTTTCAATTCCTTGCATTCTTTCATAATACATTAAATAAATACATTTATATTTACTTGTAAAAGAAGAACCTTTTCCTGATTTATGCTCTTTTACTCTTCTTTCCAAGTCATTTGTAACTCCGATATACAAAACGGTTCTATTGAAATTACTCATAATATAAACGTATCCTTGTTTCATATATATTTTCAGATGCTGAAACGAGTTCAGCATGACGTCTTTGATTACATTATAGCTCCTATTGAATTGACACTTACTAATTTCAAATTTCAAATCCCAAATCTCAATTCCCCGTTTACAAAAGTCATAACAACATCGCCTTTACAGGTCATTCCTTCGTAAGGCGAATATTTGGCTTTTGTTTTAAAATTTTTTGCTTCAATTCGCCGGGTTTTATTCATATCAACAACCGTTAAGTCGGCAAAATATCCTTCTTCAATTTTTCCTCTGTTTTTTAAATTAAATATTTTTGAGCTGTTGTCAGACGTTATTTCAATCAATTTTCCCATGCTGAAACTTCCTTTATTGACTTCATTCAGAAACAAGGGCAAAGCTGTTTCCAAGCCGGGAAAACCGGAAGGTGCCTCACTGTATTGTTTTTGTTTTTCCGAAAGAAGATGCGGTGCATGGTCGGTTCCGATTGTATCAACCGTTCCGTCAATAATACCTTGCATAATTCGATTGTTATCTTTCTCGGTTCGTAAGGGCGGATTAACTTTTCCGAAGTTGCCGGCTGTTTTTAAAATGTCTTCATTAATCAGCAAATGATGCGGTGTTACTTCACAAAATACATTGCATTTATTCTTATTTGCTTTGATAATGTCAATTTCTTCCGCCGTTGAAATATGTGCCAAATATAATTTGTTTCCGATTTGTTTCGCATGTTCAATTAACAATTCGGTTCCTTTTATCGAACATTCTCTGTTTCGCATAAAATTATGGTCGAAAACTGTCGGGTTTTTAACTTTTGAGGAATATTCTTCAACGCATTTTTGCAATTCGGTATGAACAATTACCGGTAAATCATATTTCAAAGAAATCCCAAATACTTTCCTTATATCTTCCTCATCATCAACATATTCATTTGAATTTGAACCCGCAAGAAACAATTTTAATGCGGCAACATCTTCGGGTTTTGTATTAAGAAGTTCTGTTAGTTCTTTTAAATTTTCGGAAGTTGCGGCAACATTAAATTTGTAATTGATTTTTGCAAGTTTTGCTTTTTCTCTTTTTGCATTCAGATAGTCAAGATTAACAGTCGGCGGACGTGTATTAGGCATATCAAAAACGGTTGTAATGCCGCCTTTTAAAGCAGCATTTGAAGCACTTGTCCAATCTTCTTTTTCACTTTGTTTCAAGTCACGAACGTGGACGTGCGGATCTATCATTCCGGGAATAAGGATTAATCTGTTTATATCATATTCAATATCGGCATCAGGTAAATTTGTTCCGATGTAATCAATAATATCATCTTTGATTAAAAGATTTTGAATTTTACCGTTGATATTTCCGTTTTTTAATAATGTTTTCATTTTTTGTTTCACACAGATTTCTCAGATTTTTTATTCGGATGCTGAAACAAGTTCAGCATGACGTTTTCGATAATTTATTCATTTAGTATTTTTTATTTTTCCTAATTTCATCTTTGTTTCTCTAAAAATACAGATTATCTCTGCCCGTATAGTCATGCTGAACTTGTTTCAGCATCTTTTAATCCCAATTTTTTATTTATTTTCTTCACTAACGCCGGTCCTTCGTATATGAAGCCGGTATAAATTTGTACCAATGATGCCCCGGCATTTATTTTTTCGAGTGCATCTTCAGGTGACATTATTCCGCCGACGGCAATAATCGGCAATTTGCCTTGCGTTTTTTCGGAAATGTATTTTATTACTTCCGTAGAACGCATATTTAAAGGCATTCCGCTTAACCCGCCGTTTCCGATTTTGTTAATTTCTGCTTCGGAATAAGATAAGTTGTATCTTTGAGAAGTTGTATTTACGGCAACAATTCCGTCAATTTTTGTTTCATT
>JANTGL010000221.1 GCA_024762915.1 Bacteroidales bacterium
CTTGCTGCCGGTCTCGGAACAAGATTGAAAGATTTAACTGCCGAGAAACCGAAAGCATTGGTTTTAATTAACGGAAAACCTATGCTTGAACATCTTATTTTAAAATTAAAAGCACAAGGATTTAAAAATTTTGTTATAAATGTTCATCATTTTGCCGATCAAATTGAAGATTTTTTAAAGAAAAATGACAATTTTAAATGTAACATTCAAATATCTCAGGAAAGAGCCGAATTGCTTGATACAGGCGGCGCTTTGCTTCATGCAAGACCTTATCTTGAAGATGCGGAAAACATTTTCATTCACAATGTTGACATTTTCTCTGATTTAAATTTAGGAAAACTGATTTATAATCATCAACAAAACAATGCCTTAGCAACTCTTGCCGTATACAAAAGAGATTCATCAAGAAAACTGTTTTTCGATGACAATATGCAACTTTGTAAATGGAAAAATAAAAATACCGGGGAAGTTAAAATTACTAGAACTGCAATAAACAAACTATCTGAATTTGCTTTTTCAGGTCTGCATATTGTTAATTCAGAAATATTTAATCATATTACGGAAACCGGAAAATTCTCAATTATAGATTTATACCTTCGTTTAGCAAAAACTAAAAAAATAATTGCTTCCGAATCTGAATATTCTTATTGGTTTGATTTGGGAAAACCCGAAACTTTAATAAAAGCAGAAAACATGTTAAAAGAAATGCAACTATAAACTAATTTCGTATCTTAATTTATTACTCTCAAACAATTAAATATTTTACATGAATTTAGTCAAATACATTTTAGCACTATCAGTGATTTTTACTTTAAATTTTTCGAAATCAGAAGCACAAAATCACAAAATTACAAGAAATTTAACTCAAGCTATTCATTCTTCCGAAAAGGAATTCTATCCGGTTTGGATTTTTTTCAAAGACAAAGGCAATAAAATAAATTTAAAACTGTCCGAAGCAGAATCGAATCTTCCGGAACATGCCGTACAAAGAAGAAAAAAAATAATGGGAAGTAAATCGACCTATGCTACTTTTTATGATATCCCGATTCAAAATTCTTATCTTAACGAAATATCAATACTTAGTCAAAAAATAAGACAAAAATCTAATTGGTTGAATGCTGTATCTGTTGAAGCAACAGAAAATCAAATAAATACCATAGCAGCATTACCATTTGTTAAAAAAGTAGATATTGTAAGAACAAGTACGATAAAAAAGAATAATTCTGAATTCGATTTTGCAAATTCCTATCAAAATTTTTCATTTCCTAATTCATCTAGATACAATTTAAATTACGGTTCATCATTAAATCAAAATGAACAAATTAATGTTCCCGCAGCCCATGACTTAGGGTATAACGGTAACGGAATTATTATTTGTGTGATGGATGCAGGCTTTAATAATCTTGAACATCCGGTATTTTCAAATATGATATCGGAAAACAGAATTCTCGGAACTTGGGATTTTGTTAATAACGACACCATTGTTGACGATCAAGGAGACATGGGAACCGGAGATCACGGAACAATGACTTTAAGCACAATCGGCGGATATTATGAAGGTGAATTGATAGGACCGGCTTACGGAGCAAAATACATACTTACTAAGACTGAAAATACGGATAGCGAAACAACCGTTGAAGAAGATAATTGGGTAGCAGCAATGGAATGGGCTGAAAACAATTGGGGACCCGATATTACTTCAACATCATTGGGTTATATTGATTTTGATGACGGAAGCGGCTATGATGCAAGCGAACTTGACGGAAATACGGCAACTATAACAATAGGTGCGGATATTGCCGCAAGTCTCGGGATTTTAGTTGTAAACTCAGCCGGAAATGAAGGCAGCGGAACAACAACCATAGGTGCACCTGCAGACGGTGACAGTGTTCTTGCAGTCGGTGCCGTTTATGCTGACGGAAGCAGAGTTTACTTCAGTTCTGTCGGACCGACGGGTGACGGACGTATTAAACCGGAAGTCATGGCACAAGGTTCAGGAGTTACGGTCGCTGAATCCGGTTCAGGGAGTGGTTATACAACTGCTTCGGGGACCTCATTTTCATGCCCTTTAACTGCCGGAGCATCAGCCGTTTTAATGCAAATGGTCCCTGCTGCAAGCAATATGGATATTTTCGAAGCCCTGAAAATGACGGCTGACAATAACGAAAATCCTAATAACGAGTACGGTTGGGGAATTATTAATATCATGGCTGCTTATCAATATTTTGCACCTGAAATTATTCATAATCCGCTTTTTGATACTGAAAATTTTAACGGACCCTATACCGTAAATGCACAAATAAACAGCCGGACAGATTTAACTTCCGGCGGGCAAAAACTCTATTGGAGAAGAGACGGAGGAACTTGGCAAACACTTTCGATGACTGAAAATAACGGAACTTGGTCAGCAAATATTACAGGAAACGGAAACCCGGCAGTTTACGATTATTATATTGAAGCACAAAATGATATCAACACTCGAACATTGCCTGAAAATGCTCCTGCTTCATTTTTTACTTTTAATGCTGCCCCAGATAATACGGCACCTGTTATTTCACATAATTCAATCAAAGAATATTATATCAATCTTTGGCATGATGCAAAAATTATCGCGGAAATGACTGATAATACCGGTATTGATTTGCAAAATTCTTATGTCGAATGGCAAATAAACGGAACCGCTCAAAATAATTTTCATTTTACATATAACGGAGACAACCAATATTCGGCTGATTTTCCGGGTGGCGTAATTCATATCGGAGATGAAATTGCTTACCGAATTATTGCAAAAGATAATGCGAATACTCAACATACAACTTACTTCCCCGAAAGCGGATTTAATACGTTTACCATAACCGACCGAATCAGTTTTGAACAAAATCAATTTTCACATAATTGGATTTTTAACGGAAATCAAAATTGGTTTGTAAGTTCCGATAATTCACAAGAAGGAACATATTCTGCAAAATCAGGTGATATTGATAATAATCAAGTATCTGATATATCATTAGAATTTACTTGCGAAGAAGACGGAGATATCAATTTCTATAAAAAAATTTCTTCCGAAGAATCTTGGGATTATTTCAGATTTTATATTAACGGAACAATGCAAAACGAATGGTCGGGCGAAGTAAATTGGAGCAACGAAACCTATCCGATTACTGCCGGAACTTATACTTTAAAATGGAAATATACAAAAGACGGTTCCCTTTCAAACGGAGGGGATTGTGCTTGGATTGATAATATTACTTTGCCTGCGTCTTCCACAATTTCAGTTAATGAAATAAATACAAATAATATTTCTGTTTTTCCTAATCCTGCAACAAACAATCTGAATATTAACTTTACGGAACTTACTGCCGATGTTAATATTTCCGCTTTTAATATTACCGGACAAGCGGTTTATACCGGAAATTTTGAAAATCAAAAACAAATTAAGATTAATACGTCGGATTTTAAAAACGGTCTTTATTTTTTCAGAATAAACACGGGAAACAAACGTTTTTTAAAGAGGATAATTATTTCACATTAAAATATCGAATATAATAATAATCTTCATCATATTGAGGTAATTCTTTAAGTTTCATCTCAGTTTCGTTCAACAGCAAAATTTCATAATAATTCAGACTGAATTGATTAAGTGTATCTTGTAACAAATAAGTTCTTATTTTTGTTTGCTCTTCATCGTCGTAATACCATTTTAAGGTATCAAACCCGAGAAAAGTTATACTGTCGGAACAATCATCCGTCTTAATATACAAATTATCCGAATTAAAACGAAATGTATTGTTTTTGCTGCATTCACTACCGAGAACCAAATAACTTACATCTGACATCAGCGTATTATCGGAATAGTATTGTTCGACTTTATTTAATGTTCAGATATTTTTTGTTAAATATTCGTTTTTAATTTTATTTTTTTTGCAGGAAGAAAAATATACCGAAGAAAAAACGATGATTGATAAAATTATTAAATTACTTGTTTTCATGTATTTATATTTTTACATTTTATCAAATGCCGAATAGGTTTCTTTAATAATTTTTCTTTTATTTTCAATCATCGTATCGTATCTTAATACAAAACTTTTGTTATTATAATGATCAATAATTTTATTAATTTTGACCAATGTTGTATCATAGGGTATAATATAAAGAGAATCATTTAATATCTTCCAAGAAAAACTATAACCAAAATCATTACAAAAGTTATAAGTTGTACCATTTCCTTCATCGTTTTGAATACCTCCAAATATTATAAAAGTATTTTTCTCACAATCCGGAGCTGTATCAAAATTGAATTTATATTCTTCAAGTTCGTTATTATCATTATAAACAGTTTCTAATGTTTTTCGCCACTGGTATTCTTCTAAAATATTTCCGATTGTTTTGAAATCAGTTTTTTTACACATAGATAATGATAGTAAAAACAAAATTGTAATTACGAAAATATTATTATATTTTGCATCTAAATTCATCTTGATATTAATTTGTATATATATAATTAAAAATAACATAAGATTCTCCGTTAACGTACTGATAAAGAATAATTCCGTTTTTTTTATTTACATAAAACCGTTTTACGGCAGAATCATTTTGGCACGAATAGCAAACATAATATTGAGTATTTTCATAAGTGTTATTATTCAAGAAATATGTACCTATATCTATATTTTTCCAATATTTTCCCGGAAGAATATAAAAATAGCCGAAAAAATCAATTTTACTCTCATCCGAATTATATTTTAAGGAAAAATACGGGCGATTATTTGGTTGATACCGTTTGCCGGGCGTATTTAAAAAATAATAAATGTGTTCTTCATAAAGTTGTGTAACACAGAGCCCTTCAGTATCAGTATAATATTCCGTCGTATCTTTAATTTGTTCAACAACAAGCGTGTCATAATTCCCTAAATTGCTTTTGTAAATAAACCTATCGCCTTTATTAAACGATAATTTATCTT
>JANTGL010000222.1 GCA_024762915.1 Bacteroidales bacterium
AAGTAACTTTTTTGTATTGATAATTTGCAATTAAATCCGTTATAAAATAACCTTTTGCCGTAATGCTGCCGTCTTCGTTTGCCGGTCTGCTTTTCAGGTATCTGTAATGAATTCCGCCGGTTAAACCGAAATCGGTTTTTACCGAAAGTCCGCCGGTGCTTGTTAAATCGGGAGCCAAAGGAATGTAATTTTGCCCTTCGGGTTCGTCAATACTTCTGCCGTAGCACCAATTTACATTATTATTAAGATACAACCACGGTTGAATTTGCCAACGAATTCCGAAATCAACCCCTTTTCTTAATGTTTTTCCGCTCGGCTCAACAACGCCTTCATCACCCACATAAACAAATTCCTGTTCCAAATACAAAATCCATAAGGCAGAATTAACGATTACGGAGGATACCGGTTTCCAAATCATTCCTAAATCGCTTCCGTAGGATGCCGGAAGCATCTCCTTAACATCTCCGGAAATAACAACTCGTGTGTCATTTGAATGAAACCCTTTTCCTGTTTTCAAATAAAGTTGCAGGTCGTGGTTCGGATTATAAATGAAATTTAGTTTCGGACTGAAAATCGTTTTGCTCAAACTTTTTGAATTATATACGGTATCAAGCAAATCAACATAATTAAAGTTGAAAATATCACTGCGTATGCCGGTATTAATCAGCCATTTGCCGAAATCAAGATTTGAACTTACGAAAGCGTATCCGTTTGCTTCATAAACATTACCAAGCATAATTTGTTGCAATGTAATTTTTCGTTCTTTGGTATGCGACAGTTCGTCTTCTGATATTTGATTTTCTTTATAGCCGATACCGTATTTCATTCTGAGTTTTGAATTTGAAAAATGATATGTTCGGTTTAAAACAATATCACTGCCGAAGATTTGACGATTTTCTTTTTGTCGAATTTGATCTCCGTTAATGCTGTCATTCAGGAAAAAAGTAAAGTCGGAATACAATTCGAAAGCATACTTTGAATAATAAAAATTTGATTTGATAAAACTGTTTTCGTTTATTTTGTGATTGTAATGTATATTCAAATTCGTTCTGCTTGTGAAACCGCCTTCCGTATCATCAATGGCACCGAAACGGGAAATAATGCCTTCATCAACGGCTCTTTGCGGAATTTGCCCCGAAGCATTCCATTTGCTTGTAAAATAAGATGCCAAAAAACTGATTTTATCGGCAGAATTTACAAATGCCGTATATTTTCCCGTTAAATTAATTCTGCTGAAATCTTGCGGCGACTCAAAAGCACCGTCGGTTAAAAAATATTCGCCGGCAAAGTAGGCATTTTGTGTTTCCGTATCCAGAAGTTTAATTAAGGAAACATTTCGAACCGTATTAAACATTCCGTATTCGATTTTTGTCGAACTGTTTTCAAGTTTGTCTTTGGTTTTAAAATCAATATATCCGGTTGTGGAAAAATCACCTTTTTGGGTATAATAACTTCCTTTTCCGAAATCAATTTTATCGATTAATTCAGGAATTAAAAAATGCAAATCGGCATATCCTTGTCCGTGTGCATGCGAAACCATATTTACCGGCATACCGTCAACTTTAATGTCAATATCCGTTCCGTGGTCGTCATCAAAACCTCTGAAAAAAATTTGTTCCGCTTTACCGCCTCCGGCATGTTGCCCGATAAATAGTCCCGGAACTTTTCTCAACACTTCTTGTGATGAATTTATCGGTTTTACATTCAAATCAATAGTTGATATGACGTTTAAACTTTTCATACTTCCGGTTATCGTAACCTCTTTAATATTGTATGCCTTACGTTTTAAAATAAAGGTATTTATTTTTTTTAGATGTTCTTTTTTTACAAGCAATGTTTTTTGTTCGTAACCCAAAGAAATGATTACAAGCGTATCACCGATTGTAGTTTTTTCTAAAGAAAAATATCCTTCCGTATCGGAATGCGAATGATTTCCTTTTGTAACATTTTGTATGTAAGCATCTTCAATCGGTAAATTTGCTTTATTTAACAATTTGCCTCTGAAAGTTTGTCCGGATACCATACCGGAAAACAATAACATCATTAATAAAAAAGAGTTTTTCATGTTTTGATTTTTTTAAAATTATTAAAAAGAATGGTATAACTGTCCTCTATCAGACAATTGATATTTTTATTATCTTGATTAAATATGATTTCTTGTAAAAAAAATTTATCGAAAAATTGATGTTTCAGTCATATAGGAAAGAAATGCCTGCTCATAACGCAAATATAAATCTAAATACTTAAACTTATCCAAATTATTCCGACAATTATTGCTGCCGAAGCTCCGAAAATCCTAAATCCGGTCAAAAATTTTGTCTTATTTAAAGCCGATGCTTTGTGAGAAACGGTTCCGAGCGACCATGCATAAATTGCCATTACGGCAAGCGTTCCTGCGGCAAAACCGATAAGATAGGCAACGGCATCTGCCTGCGAAGGTAAAGCCAATGCCGGAAGAACAATCAACAGATGATAAATGCCTGCAAATCCGTGCAGTATTCCTACAAATACGGCTGCTTTAACATTTTTGGCTCCTTTATGTTTGTGATTATGTTTATTTAATAATTTGTAGAACGCCCACATTCCGATAATAATCAGAATAATACCGACAATTATTTCGCTGTATTCGGATATTATTTTTACCGGAAAAACTTCTCTGAAAAGGTAAAATAATCCTCCGATCATCAAAAGACCGATTGTATGACCTATTCCCCAAGACATTCCGACAATCCAGGATTTCTTTTTATTTTCAATTGCCAAAGGCGTTACGGCAGCCAAATGATCAGGACCGGTCATTACGTGTGTTGCACTGGCAACTATTCCGAGTAAAAATGTAATAAACATAACTTAAACTTTAAACTTTAAACTTTTACCTTTCAACTTTATCCTTTTAACTTTTCCCTTTTACCTTTCAACTTTTACCTTACTACTAACTTATTATATCTGTAATATGCCGAACAAGCACCTTCCGAAGAAACCATCGGCGACCCCAAAGGATTTTCAGGTTTACATTCTTTTCCGAAAGCCGGACACTCAAAGGGTTTTTTAACCCCTTGCATAATTTCTCCTGCAATACAAACAGTCGCTTCTTCTTTTCTGATTTCTTCTAAATCAAATAATTCTTCAGCATTAAAATCTTTGTATTTTTCTTTTATTTTGAAACCGCTTTCAGGAATTTCACCGATACCTCGCCATGTTCTGTCCGATATTTCAAAAACTTCAAACATGGTTTGTTGTGCAGGAATATTTCCTTCTTTTTTAACGTATCTTTTATATTCGTTTTCAACTTTGTATTCACCCTTTTCCAACTGTTTAACACAAGACAAAATGCCTTTCAAAATATCAACCGGTTCAAAACCCGTAACAACAATAGGTGTTTTATACTGTTCGGCAACAGGCAAATATTCTTCATAACCCATAACGGTGCAAACATGTCCGGCAGCCAAAAAACCTTGTATTTGATTTTTCGGAGAAGATAATATCGCATGCATTGCCGGAGGAACCAAAACATGTGAGCTTAAAAGTGAAAAATTGTGAATATTTCTTCGTTTTGCCTCAACAACCGACATGGCATTTGCCGGTGCCGTCGTTTCAAATCCGACACCGAAAAACACCACTTTCTTATCCGGATTTTTTTCTGCAATAGTAACGGCATCCAAAGGAGAATAAACAATTCGAACATCTCCGCCTTCGGCTTTAATTTTAAGCAAATCTGTTTCCGAACCCGGCACACGCAACATATCGCCGAATGAAGTTAAAATGACATCTTCGCGGCGTGCCAAATGATGTGCCTTATCAATAATTTCAATCGGTGTAACACAAACCGGACAGCCGGGACCGTGAACAAGTGTGATATTTTCCGGTAAGAAATCTTGCAAACGGTATTTCATTATGGAATGCGTTTGTCCGCCGCAAATTTCCATAATTGTCCGCGGTTTTGTCGTAACCGATTTTATTTGCTCGGCAAGTAATTTTACCGTTTCGATATTTCTGTATTCATCAACAAATTTCATTTCTTATTTTAATATTTTCACACAGATTTCACAGATAACACAGAGTTAATAACCACAAAGAACACTAAGAATTTCACAAAGTTCACAAAGACTTAATCTTATATACTTTACATTCTCAATCTTTCTCAATCTCATTCAATCTCATTCAATCTTTTTTAATCTTCTCAATCTCATTCAATCTTTTTTACACAGTGTTTCAAGTTTCCAAAAATCATTCGTGCATTAACGGCATATTTTTCAAAGATTTCGTTTCATATCCTCAAAATCCTCAAACGTCCTGAGCACTTCCTCCGCTTCATCTTCATCAACAATACTCAATGCCGTGCCTACATGTGCCAAAATATAATTTCCGACTTTTGCTTCCGGCAGCCACTGTATATTTATTTCTTTTACCGCACCGCCGAAACTGACTTTTGCCGTTCTTAATCCGTTTGTTTCAATTATTGAAATTATTTTTCCCGGAACCGCTAAACACATGGTATTATTTTTTTATTTTAATAATCTGAATAAATTTGCTCGCTTTAATACAATGCAAAGTTGCAACACATTTAAATAATTAAATATGAGAAAAGTCATATATCTGAAAATTTTTGTAACAATTCTGATTTTAACCGCAGATAAATTCGGATTTGCTCAAACAGATACGCTTTTAATAAAAACTGACACAGTTAATTACACAAATGATACAATTTCGACTTCGGAAGATGCCGGTTTGAAGAAAAATACGATGTCTTTGCTTTTTATCGGTGATGTAATGGGACACGGTCCTCAAATTCGTTCGGCATACAATCCGAAAACAAAAATGTATAATTACGATACGGTTTTTTATTATATGAAAGACATTATGTCGGAACCGGATTTTACGATTGCCAATTTGGAAGTAACATTAGCCGGTCCCGTTTACAAAGGTTATCCGCAATTCAGTTCGCCGGATGCTTTGGC
>JANTGL010000223.1 GCA_024762915.1 Bacteroidales bacterium
ATCCTTAAAGGCGGAAATAATAAATACGATTTTTTTATTAACGGAACTTATCGAAATTACGGAAATTACGAAAGCGGTAACGGAACCGAAATCATTTCTTCTTTCAAAGCTTATGATTATTCGGCAAAAGTCGGTTACAATATCAATAATAAAAACAGATTACAAGTTTCTTTCAGGGAATCCTTTGCAAAAGATGTGATGCATGCGGGACTTCCGATGGATGCTCTGAGAGATAACGGAAAACTGTTGACATATGATTATCTGTATAAAAGCAATTCAACTGTTTTAAAAACAATAAAATTTAAAGTTTACGGTTCCATAGTAGATCATTTAATGACTAATGAATTTAAAAAGACATTTAAGTTTACAACAGCCATTGCACCGGTCAGCTCAAAAACTTTAGGAGGGAAAAACGAATTTGCACTTTCTTTAAATGATAAAATGATGCTTTTTGCAGGTTTTGATACTTACTATATTAACAGAGACGGTGTAAGAAACAGAGAAATGAAAATAAATCCTTGTACCGAAACAATTCTAAATCCGCATAAATTTGCAATCGATAAAATATGGCAAAATTCTTATACTTCCGATTACGGTGTTTTCGCTGAACTTCAATATAATATTTCAGACAAAGCGACATTGAAAACAGGTATAAGAAATGATTTTATACAAAGTGATATTCTTGATCCCGAAAATGATTTTGCTGAATTTTACGAAAATAAATTGCATCCCGAAGTACAAAACTTAACGGATTTCTTCGGAAAGTTTTCTTACCGAATGAATGAGCGATATAATTTTACGATTGCAGCAGGTAAGTCAAGCAGAACGCCCGATTTATTGGAACTTTTTATCAATCATTCTTCCGTCGGACAAGACGCTTATGAATATCTGGGAAATCCGAATTTAAACCCTGAAAAAAATTATCAAACAGATTTGATCTTCTCACAAAACGGCGATTTTTTTTCAATCTATGCAGATGTTTTTTATTCCTATATCAAAGATTTTATTACAGCTAAAGTTGACTCTTCCATTCCGAGAAAATTTACACAATGTATGCAACCGGCTTTCACAAAGCAATTTATAAATGCGAATGAAGTTTATCAATACGGTTTTACTGCAGGTTTTAAAATAAAAATAATAAAAAATCTTTTGTTTACAAGCGATGCAAATTATACGTATGCACAAAATAAAACCCGGAATGAACCGGTTGCCGAAATTGCACCCTTCAGTATTCTGTCAAATTTATCTTATAAATTTAAACAGTTTTTATTATCAATAAATAACCGTTATGTTGCTGCTCAAAAAAGAATTGCAACATCTTTTAATGAAACATCTTCACAAAGTTTTGATATTACCGACTTTAATTTGAGTTACAGTCCGCTTAAACTTACAACACTGAGCTTCGGAATTGAAAATATCGCAAATATAAATTATTACGAACATACAAGTCGTCCATACAGAAGTTTGCCTGAACAACTGATGCTGTATAACCCCGGACGGAGTTTTAAATTTGCATTGACGATTAAGTTCTGATTTTTCATGATATTTTTATCTTATTCTCTTTTTTAAATTTGCTTTTTATTCTACTTTTGTATCTTTAAAACACAAGATACACATGAAAGCATTTTACCTTATAAAAAACGGCAATTCAGAAAAGGCATTTGAACTGAGAGATTTAAAACTTGAAGAACCCGGTGAAGGAGAAGTAACAATTGAAGTAGAAGCATTCGGGTTGAACTTTGCCGATGTGATGGCACGTTTGGGTTATTACAAGGCTTGTCCGTCCCTTCCGACGGTTATCGGATATGATGTTGTCGGAAAAATTATAAAAAAAGGTCGAAACGTTAAAGATTTGGAAATCGGACAACGGGTCACTTCACTTACGCGTTTCGGCGGATATGCTACGCATGTAAATACAAATCATAACGGTGTCGTACCTATAAAAGATGATACCGATGCAGGCGTTGCACTTGCCCTTGCCACTCAATTTTCAACGGCTTATTATGCGGCGGAATACAGTATGAATTTGCAAAAAGGCGAGCATATTTTAATACAGGCAGCAGCAGGAGGTGTCGGAACGGCATTGACACAAATGGCAAAAAGAAAAGGATGTATCATTTACGGAACGGCAGGCTCGGAAGAAAAGATCGAATACATAAAAAATCAAGGTGTTGATTTCCCGGTAAATTATCGTAAACAAGATTTTTACGAATACATAAAAGCTCAAAAAGGCGAAAAAAGCATGGATGCAATTTTTGATTCCATCGGAGGAAACTATGTTAAAAAAGGATTGAAACTTCTTGCACCGGGCGGAAGACTTGCTATGTACGGTGCTGCACAAATTGCCGGTAACAGTGATAAAAAAAGCATATTCAGACAATTGAAAGTACTTTTCGGTTTCGGAAAATACAGTCCGACACAATTTTTCGGTAATTCGCAAGCATTAATCGGCGTAAATATGCTTCAAATAGGAGATTTTAAACCGTATATTTTAAAAAAATGCATGACCGATGTTGTTGATTTATATAACAAAGGCGAAATTAATCCGGTTGTAGGGAAAGTATTTGATGCACAAGATTTAGCAGAAGCACATAATTATCTGCAACAAAGAAAATCTGTCGGAAAATTAATAGTTAAATGGTAAATTAGACTTTTAAACATCCGAAGGATTTTAAAAAGTCAAAAACATTGATAAGGCATTATAAATTATATATTTGTAGGTAATTTAGAAATAATAAAAATAACATAATATGAAAAGGAAACGCATACTTTTGTGGATATTAGGATTATTGATAACTCTTTTTGCAGCTGTTTATCAAAAAGTAACGGGACCGACTTACCCGAAGAGAGCTGAAGTAACCTTAAACGGAAAAGATTATAAATTAAAACTGTTGCGTTCCCACGGCGGCGAAAATGATGCAATAATCACATTAAATATCGATGATGCTAATGTAAATGCTGATTTAATGTGGAAGTTATATCCTCCTAAGAAAGATGAAGATTGGAATAATACTGAATTTCGAGTTGAAAAAGAAGCAGAAACTTCTGTTTTGACAGCTAATTTGCCACATCAACCCCCTGCAGGAAAAATTATGTATTACATTGTTCTCAAAGACAAAAACGGAACAAAAGAATTATTTAAAGAAGAACCGATTGTAATTCGTTTTAAAGGTGCCGTGCCTTCATATGTTTTAATTCCGCATATTATTTTCATATTCTTTGCAATGTTTATTGCAAATGTTACCGGATTGTTTGCTGCATTTAAAGTCCCGCAATTTAAAAGATATACCTTTGTTACTTTTATATTAATTACACTCGGCGGAATGATTTTAGGACCCATCGTTCAGAAATTTGCTTTTCTTGAATATTGGGCAGGTGTGCCTTATGGTTGGGATTTAACCGACAATAAGTTATTAATCGCATTTTTAGCTTGGTTAGTTGCATGGTTGCTAAATCGCAAAAAAGAAAACAGAGCAAGTGTGATTATTGCTTCATTATTAACGATTGTTGTGTTTTCAATTCCCCACAGCATGTACGGTTCGGAACTTAACAGAGAAACAGGAACAGTGGTTCAGGGATTTATTCAACTATATTTTTAGAATGAATTATCCGGATTTTTTCAATAATGTTAAAACGATAAAACTTAAAGACGAACTTTCCGAATTTCTCGGAACTTTTGAAAACGGAATTATCGAATACACATACACTGAAATTGTTAAAGCTGCCGGACACAGTTGTCCGACGGTTGCCGGTGCTTATTTGTGTTGTGCGAAAGCACTGGAAAAACTTTATCCGGATACCTTTCCCGTAAGAGGAGATATAAAAGTTGACTTTATAAATCCGATTGATGAAGACGTAACGGGAGTTATTGCAAATGTTATCGGCTATATTACCGGAGCAACCGACGTAAGAGGATTTAAAGGTATTGCCGGCAAATTCATCAGGCATTCCTTAATGAATTTCAATGTTATTATGGACGGTCAAATTAAATTTACGCGAAAGGATAATAATCAATCCGTTGAAATGATTTACAATCCGATTGTTCCTCCGGAACTCGAAATGCAGGAATTAATGCAAAAAAGTATTTCAGGAAAAGCAAGCGAAGATGAGAAAAGGAAATTCGGAGAATTTTGGCAAAACCGTGTCGAAAAGCTTCTGATTGATTATTTTGATAATCCCGAAGTTGTTATTTTTGTTTAATTTAATTTTCTTTAAATGAAGATCCATAAACAGCTACCTGTTATGTTCGGCTTTTTTCTTTTAGCCGTACATTTTTCAAAAATGAAAATTGATTGGTTGGCAATTATTTCTCAAAAAAAGCAATGAAAAAAAAGTATTCTGAATAATTTAATAACTTATCTTTACGGTTATGATTAAACATATAAGAATAAGAAGTATTGCAATTTTATCATTATTAATCATCCTTACTTCTTGTAATACAAAAAAAAAGAAACGAATTATTAACTTCCCAAAAACAGATTTAACTTCGGAAAATATTATTCCTAAACCCTTAAATATCATCCCTGACAGCAGCGGTTTTGCACTTGATAAATATACCGTAATTCGTACTTCCGTATCAGCAGATTTTGAGCAAATCGGAAAATTCCTGTCCGAAAAAATTAAACTGAAAACAGATTTAAATGTTCCGGTAAATACAGAGAATAATTTTGATATAGAAACGGTAATATTAATTCAAAAAAACAAAAAAAATATTCCGAACAATACTGAAGCGTATCAACTGGTAATTACGCAAGATTCAATCATTTTAAGTTCAAATACAACGGAAGGCGCTTTCAGAGGTACTCAAACTTTGCGGCAAATCATACCGGATGTTACGAATGACACATTAGCAGAAAATAAAATTCGAATTATTCCGACGGGAAAAATTACGGATGCTCCGCAATTTAAATATCGAGG
>JANTGL010000224.1 GCA_024762915.1 Bacteroidales bacterium
GAGCGGATACTTTTTATAATTAAATAAAAATTACAACTCATCTTTCTTTTTATATGCTTTATGCAAAATTCATTTTATTAACAGATTTGTTAAATAACTTTAAATTGATTATTAAAAATTCCGTCTGATAAATATTAAATTAAAATTAAAAACCAAACAGATGAAAAAAAAATTATTCATACTATTTTTATTTACTGCTTTTGTATCAAATATATATGCCCAACAAAGGACTATTTCCGGAAAAGTAACAGATGCAGATACCGGTACGGAATTACCCGGTGTCAGTGTTGTTCATGAAGGAACTTCTCAAGGCACAATGACTGATGCCGCCGGAAAATATTCCTTAACTATAACAGGAAATCAAGAAATAAAATTAACATTTTCTTATTTCGGATATGCTTCTCAAACAATTAATGTAACAGATAAATCTGTCATTAATGTATCTATGGTTCCGGAAACATCCCAAATAGATGAAGTCGTAGTAACGGCACTCGGAATAAAAAGAGAAAAAAAGGCATTGGGTTATTCGGCTTCAGAAATCGGAGGTGATGATTTAACCGAAGCACGCGAAACAAATATTTTGAACTCAATTTCAGGGAAAATTGCAGGTGTTCAAATTTCTAAAACAGCTGGTGGTGCCGGAGGTTCTTCTCGTGTCGTCATCAGAGGAAATTCATCAATAAGCGGAAACAATCAAGCGCTTATAGTTGTCGACGGAATACCGATTGACAATACAAACTATCAATCTGCCGGTTGGTTAGGCGGACATGATTACGGTGACGGTATTTCAGATTTAAATCCGGATGACATTGAAAGTATAACCGTTTTAAAAGGACCTAATGCTGCTGCCTTATACGGTTCAAAAGCTGCCAACGGTGTCATTATGATTACAACAAAAAAAGGAACTGTTAAAAAAGGAATCGGGGTATCCGTAAATATGTCAACAACTGTTGATATTGCCGATATTCAAGCTAATTATCAAAATGAATACGGCTTAGGAGGAAACGGCTATATCCCCAGAATTGCTTTAGATTCATTACAACAACTACAATATCCGGGTTGGGACACAATAGAATATTCACCTAATTCATACCAAAGCTGGGGTCCTAAAATGGACGGCCGTATGATTTTACATTGGAACGGTGAAATTCGACCTTATGAACCGCATCCTGATAATGTGAAGAATTATTATGAACGAGGAATAACTTCGGTAAACTCTTTTGCAATTAACAGCGGTTCTGAAAAAGCTTCATTCAGAATGTCATATACGAACCTTTATAACAAAGGATTAAGACCAAACAGTTGGTTTAAAAAAAATTCAATAAGCTTAAGAGGAACATCAAAACTGACCAAAAAAATAAATATAGATGCTAAAGTAAACTATGACAGAAATGATGCTTTTAATCGACCCGGACAAGGAGATTCCAGAAGCGGTGCCAGAACATTTATTTGGATGCCCAGAAATATCGACATTAATAAATTAAGAGAAGATTATAAAGATGCTTACGGTTATGAACAGAACTATTACAAATCTGACAGTTGGCATACAAACCCCTATTGGGAATCTTATGAAAATACAAATAATGATACAAGAGACAGAATCCTGGGAACCGTAAAATCAGACCTTCAAATTACGGATTGGTTAAGTCTTATGCTGCGAACGGGTACCGATTTTCATCATGACAGAAGATATCGAAGAATTGCATCTTATTCAATGCGAAATCCGAATGGTGAATATTCTGAAACATGGATTGGTTACAGGTCAATGAATAGTGATTTCTTATTTACGGGTAAAAAAACATACGGGAAAATTGATTTTTCATTAAGTTTCGGAGGAAATAACTCAGCAAGTAAAATTGATATAAGTTCTTCTACAATTAAAGGTTTTGCCGTACCTAATTTTTTCTCATTAAATAATTATACAAATAAACTTGATAATTCAACGGGAACAACCGTAATAAGAAAAACAATTAATTCTTTTTATGGATTTTCTCAAATCGCCTATAATTCATATCTATACGTAGATATCAACGCAAGAAATGACTGGTCATCAAGTTTACCCTCAATTAATAACTCCTATTTTTATTCGGGAGTAAGTACCAGTTTTATTTTTTCTGAAGCCTTTAAACTTGATCCCAAAATTATTTCTATGGGAAAAGTGAGACTTTCATGGGCAAAAGTCGGTAACGATGCAGACCCTTATATGCTTGAACCGGTTTATTTACCCGGGAGTTTCGGAGAATTACCGGTAAACCATTTAAGCAATGTCAAACCCTTATATGATTTAAAACCTGAAATAACCAGATCTTGGGAAGCAGGTTCTGATTTAAGATTTTTTCAAAATAAAATTGGTATAGACCTATCAATCTATAAAGGTATTTCTGTTAACCAAATTCTCAGTACGGAAATTTCAAAAGCAACGGGTTATAATAAAGCAGTCATTAATGCCGGTGAAATTCAAAACAAAGGGATTGAATTACTTTTAACAATTCAACCGATTAAGAATAAAGATTTTAATTGGGATATAAATATCAATTTTGCGAAAAACAATTCAAAGGTAATAAGCCTTGCTGAAGATATTAATACATACCCCATAACAAGCACAAGCCAAATTATTATTGAGGCGCGTCCCGGTGATCCGTACGGAAATATTGTAGGTACTTATATTTTAACAGATTCCGTTTCCGGAAAACATTTAATTGACCCTACAACCGGTTTATATCTTTCAAGCGGGACAGATACCAAAATACTCGGAAATATTAATCCCGATTGGATAGGCGGTATAGTGAATTCAATTAAATATAAAGCTTTTTATTTAAGTTTTACAATCGGAGTACAAATGGGCGGTGATATCTATTCCAAAACCAACAGATACGGCAATGACAACGGACAATTTGTTAACACCTTAGAAGGAAGAGAATCGTGGTATGCCGCAACTGAAGAAGAAAAATTAAACGGGATGAAAGCAGACGGCACACCTGTAGGTTACGTCCCCGAAGGTGTTTTTCCCGACGGAACTCCCAATAACAGAGGTCTTGATCCGCAGGTATACTGGCATCAGGGAAAATGGAACGGTATCACTGAATTAAGTATTTATGATGCAAGTTATGTGAAACTGAGAGAAATGATTATCGGTGTTAATATTCCTAAATCATTCCTTAAAAAAATAAAAATAAATACCGCAAGTTTCTCCCTAACGGGAAGAAACCTTTGGCTGATATACAGCGGTGTTCCTAATATTGATCCCGAATCGTCGTTTACTAATCAAAATAACGGTTTAGGACAGGAATACGCTGCAATGCCTACTGCAAGAAATATCGGTTTCTCTTTAAAATTTAATTTTTAATCTAAAATCTTATCTGTTATGAAAGTTAATAAAAATATAATATTCATCCTTGTATTTGGATTTTTTCTGTTTTCATCAAGTTCTTGCAGAAAAAATTTTGACGACATAAATACAAACCCGAATAATCCGACGCAAACAAACCCGGAATATTTATTTACATATATTCTTAAAGAAGGCGGAGGAGAATATGATATGTTCACCGTAAATAAAAGTTTTTTAAATCAATGGATTATGTATGCCTCTAAATCTTACGGGAACAGTACAATGCCGCCCTATCTTTATTTAACTCAAGCAAAAATTAAAGGTTTATGGGAATCATTTTACACTAAGATTCTTTTAAATACCAACGAATTGTTAATTTTAACAAAAGATGATCCGGAAGCTGTAAATAAATATTCCTTAGCCAGAATATGGAAAGTGTATACTTTCCATAAAATAACTGATTTATGGGGAAATGTTCCGTATTCGGAAGCTCTTAATTCGGAAATATTAAAACCGGCTTATGATAATCAAGAAGATATTTATACCGATATGTTAAATGTACTGGATGAAGCAGTTGCTGCTATTGATTATGACAAACAATCTTTTTCGGCAGATGCAGATATTCTTTTTCACGGAGATCTTGATAAATGGATAAAATTTGCAAATTCGCTAAGATTAAGACTTGCAATCAGAAGCGGAAATCAATCGGTTGTTACTGAGTTAATGAATGAGGATAATTTGATATCAAATAACGATGAATCTGCAAATTTTTATTATCCCTCTTCTTTAGACGACAGAAATCCCTGGTTTGATTACTTTGAACAATATGAGACAGCAATCGGTCAGGTTAGTGAATTTATGGTTACAAAATTACAAGAATTAAATGACCCTCGGTTACCGGTTTATGCACAACCCACGACAGTTAATCCTGACACAATAATCGGAATGCCCAATTTATTAAATACCGAAGAAGTCGTTGCTTTCGGTTATAACTATATGAACACGTCATTTCCGGGTTTAAGTTTTGTTGCTGATATAAATGCTCCGAATCAACTGTTAAGTTATTCGGAAGTTTGTTTTTTAAAAGCAGAAGCAGCTCTAAGAAATTGGGGAGCAACTTCTGTACAAGCAGAACAATTTTATAACGACGGAATTACCGCAAGTATGCAATTTAATAATATCGGAGATACGGATATTACAAATTATCTTGCAGGAGATGCCGCATTTGACGGAACATTGGAACAACTCATTACTCAAAAATGGATTGCTTTGTATTTAAACGGATTTGAAGCATTTGCTGAATACAGAAGAACAAGTTTCCCGACATTACAAAAATGGGATATGGAACTTAACGGAATAATAATTGTTGACACAACACTTACAGATGTTGATCCGGAAACGGTTCCAGGCAGAATACCGTATCCGGATAACGAACCCGAATTTAATACTGTTAACTATAATGCTGCAGTTGAAATTCAAGGCCCCGACAATTTATATACAAAAGTTTGGTGGGCTACATTAAATCATAATTTTTAAAAACCTTTTAATTCAAATTCGGCTGTTTGGAAATTGATTACAAACAGCCG
>JANTGL010000225.1 GCA_024762915.1 Bacteroidales bacterium
GATAAAGCCTTCATTAAATTATGATGGAGTTCCGAAACAATTTTTTTGTGAAACTTGGGATAAAGCCATTGATCTCTGAGCTTTGAATGACTTTTATAAAAGGTTTGATGTTCAACTTTCGTGAATCCTTCCTTCGTTTTATATAAATAGATTCTTTGTGAACCTTCTGATACACCGTTGTTTATATAACAAAATTGCATCATTTTCTTTTTCTCATCAATTTTTGTTACTTCGTAAGCAACAATAATTCGTTTAAATCCGCCCAGTAAATTTAAACGAATAAAATAAATTTGACCTTCATGAATGCCCTCATAATCATCATTAAGGTAATAAATTTTCTTTAATTTTTTAGAATATACAAAACCGAGACTCACTAATTCGCCGCAATAGGCATCTTTTAAGCTGATAGTTTTATACTTTTGCCAAACGGTATTGATATTTTCCTTAACAATGAAAGAATCGTCTTGAATATGGTAGGTTTCGGATTCGTTGATTTGATAACACTCCGGTTGCAAACTATCCAGACTCGATAAATTTTCAAGGTATTTATTATGAATAAATTTATATTTGTGTTTTTGATGTATTTTTTGCGGATTAATACAATTAACCGTATTTTGAGACGAAGTATAAAAAGAAAAAACAAACAAAAATAATATATTAAATATTAATTGCTTATAGTTGATTTTATAATAAAAAAACAGCTTCATAGGAAATTAAAAATAAAAAAGTAAAGTTATTAAAATTAAAGTAAACCCTATTATAAATTTGACGAAAAAGTGAATTTTATTAAATCAAGTTTTGACCTATCTTTATCAATCAGTAATTTATGGCTGCCGGCAGCTGTTTTTTTATTGTTGAATACCGGATTTATTATTTTGTTTCCGAAACACAATATCGGGAAATTTGTAAAAGTCCCGAAAGTTAAATATTACACAATGCTGAATCAAATTACCTGGTATTTATTGTTTTTTGTTTCCGTTTTTATTCCGTTGAAAGTCGGAAGCGTCATTTTTTACATCGGACTTTTTGTGTTTATTTCAGGCCTTTTACTGTATGCAGCGTCACTCTTTTATTTTGCCGTATCGGAATATCATTTGCCTGTTACAGGCGGAATATACAAATTTTCGAGACATCCCGTATATCTCTCATTTTTAATAATAACGATCGGAATGATTACGGTAAGCACCTCTTTAATTGTATTTATCATTGCTTTTTTGCATTTTTACAGTCTTGTTTTTATTATAAAAGAAGAAGAATTGTTTTGCGAAAAAAAATACGGAATTTTATATAGGGATTATAAGAAAAAAACAAAAAAATATTTATAAAAAACAAATTATTATGGATTTAAAAAACAAAATAGTGCTGATTACCGGAGCCACGGACGGCATCGGAAAACAAACGGCAATTGACGCTGCAAAGAAGGGCGCACAAGTGATTATTCACGGAAGAGACGATGAGCGAATATTAAAAACACTAAAAGAAATACGGGAGATAAACGAAGATGTTTATGCCGTAAAAGCAGATTTTTGCGATTTAAGTCAAGTTGCGGAAGCAGCAAAAGACATACATGATAATTTTGAAAAAATTGATATTCTGTTTAATAATGCCGCAGAATTTATTCCGGAAAGAGAGCTGACAAAAGACGGATTTGAACGGACCTTTCAAGTGAATTATTTGGCCCATGTTTTATTAACGGAAAAATTGATTTCTAAAATTAAAGATACCGAAGGCGCAAGAATATTAAATGTCACATCGATGATTCATTCTTCGGCAATTGATTTTGAAAATTTGCAAGGCGAAAAAACTTACGGCGGAAGCGATGCTTATTCCTTAAGTAAGTTGTTAAATATTTTGTATACCTACAAACTCGGACGTATGTATGAAAATAATAAGGTGAATATCAATTGTTTGCATCCGGGCGTAATCGAAACAAAATTACTTAATGCGGCATGGAGCGGCGGGATGCCCGTAACGGAAGGTGCTGCAAGCATGCTTTATGCGGCAGAAAGTGAAGCGATTGAAGACGTATCGGGATTATATATAGAAAATCGAAGGCCGATGCAAAGTAATCCGGTTACTTACGATGTTGAAATTCAAGATAAACTGTATGATTTGAGTTTGGAAATGTTGAAAAGATATTGATTTATTTTTTATGAAATACTTCCCGAAAGTTTGATACTTTCGGAAAGTTAATATATTGTCAAGCAAAAGAAGAGTAATGAAAATACCTTTAGAGCCGGATAAATATTATCATATTTATAATCATGCAAACGGTAAAGAAAATTTGTTTTTAAATAAAGGAAATTACTTGTTTTTTTTTGAAAAATATGAATTTTATATCAATCCGATTGCGGACACTTTTGCTTATTGTTTAATGCCGAATCATTTTCATTTTGCGCTCAGAATAAAATCGGAAAACGATATTGTTAAAAAACTTTCCGAAAGTTATAAACTTTCGGAAAGTTCAAACAATGAACGGATTCAAAAATATTTGTCAAAACAATTTTCAAATCTTTTCAGCAGTTATACACAAGCATTTAATAAACAACAAAAAAGAAAAGGAAGTTTATTTATTCCGAATTTTTCAAGAAAACAAATTACGGATGAAAAATATTTAAAAGAATTAATTTTTTATATTCATTATAATCCGATACATCATGGATTTGTCAAGAGTATAAATGATTGGAAATATTCATCATATAAAACAATTCTTTCAAGTAAATTTACGAATGTAAAAAGAAATGAAGTTATTGAATTATTTGACAGTTCTGAGAATTTTATCTTCTGTCACAAGAGAGAAATTGATTAAGATTTTTTTCAGAATCAGAATAAATTAATATATATTTTGAATTATTTTCATTTAAAAAACTTTCCGAAAGTTCAAAACTTTCCGAAAGTTAATGAACAAACGAACAAAAATACAAGCATGAAAAGAGAACGAAAAAACAAAAATACGGAAATACAAGCAGGGAAATCCCGGCAAACCCCCCAAAATATAAGCGAAAAAGTTTCCGGAAAAACAAAAATAATATGGCTTGTTATTATTTCTCTGTTTACAATAGTTTCGTATTATCCGTCACATGATAACGAGATTACCTCGTGGGACGATGAATTTTATTTGAATACAAATCCCTACCTGAAAGATCTGTCTTTTGAAACGATTAAAACCCTTTTCGATTTTGATACCTATTACATGGGAAATTATCATCCGCTTGCAATGATTTCATTGTCTGTTGATTATGCAATAGGAGGCGAGGATGCAAACGGAAATATTAAACCCTTTATGTTTCATTTTACGAATATTCTTTTGCATTTGCTGATTAGTTTATCGGTTTTTTGGTTTGTATATGCTTTATTGAAAAAATTTAATCTTGCCGTTTTGGCGGCATTGCTTTTCGGGGTTCATACTTTGCACGTTGAATCCGTTGCTTGGATTTCGGAACGAAAAGATGTTTTATATTCCTTGTTTTTTGTGCTGTCGTTGATTAGCTACGTGAAATATGTCGATTATAAAAAAACAAAATATTACATCTTTTCAATGCTACTGTTTTTGCTGTCATTATTTTCAAAAGGGCAAGCCGTATCATTAGCGGTAACTCTGATTCTTATTGATTATTTGAGAGGCAGAAAATTACTCAGTAAAAAAGTGATTCTTGAAAAATTACCGTTTTTTATTTTTGCCGTTATTTTCGGTTTGATTGCTATTGGTGCTCAAAAACAAAGTGAAGCATTGGTGGATGAGCAAGGGTATGATTTTTTACAACGAACGGCTATTGCGTCATATGCTTTTCTTGTGTATATCAGGCAGCTGGTATTACCGGTAAATCTTTCTGCGATTTATCCGTATCCGGATATTATTCATCAAACCATTCCCGGATTGTATTATTTCATGATTATACCCGCAACAGCTGTTGCAGTTCTGTTTTTTTGGCTTATTAAAAAACAGAAGAAAGAACTTGCTTTTGCAATCGGTTTTTTTATCGTGAATATCTTTTTGCTGTTGCAGTTTATTCCGGTGGGAAGTGCTGTTCATGCTGATCGATATGCTTACATTCCTTCAATCGGTTATGTTCTGTTAATTGCAATATTAGTATTTAATTTTATTGAAAAGAAATCGAAAAATAAGCAAATTCTTTTCGGAATAATTGGACTTTATGTGCTTATATTGAGCGGATTAACATTTGTTCGCTCGGATATTTGGCAAAACAGCGAGACGCTTTGGAAAGATACGGTAAAAAAATCACCGACTTCGGTTGTGGCACAAAATAATCTCGGAAGTTGGAATGACAGACAGGGAGCAAAAGCGATGGAAGAGATGAATTTTGACCTAGCGAAAAAAAATCGTTTAGCGGCAATCAATTATTTTACGAAAGCAATAAAAGGAAAACCGGATTATAAAAATGCCTATTATAATCGAGGAGTATCGGAATTTGAAGTCGGCAAACTGATGAAAGATACGAGTTTTATCAGAGCATCGATTTATGATTTCGACAAAGCGCTTGAACAAGATGCACAATTTGCAGATGCTTATCACAACAGAGGAAATGCGAAAGCAGAACTCGGTGATTTGGCGGGAGCATTAAAAGATTTTGATTTGGCTCTTAATTTTAATCCTGATGAAGCGAAGTTTTATGTAAACAGAGGTGTAACAAAAGGCAAAACAGGGAATCTTGAAGGAGCCGTGAATGATTTTAATAAAGCTTTAAGTTTGCAATCTGATGAAAAAGCCGCAATTTATTCAAATCTCGGTAAAGCAAAAATGATGTTGGGAAAAACAGGCGAGGCAATTGAAAACTATAATTATGCGATACAACTGAATCCGAAACAATATACAGCATACTTAAATCGTGCTCTGGCAAAACAAAAAACAGGAGATTTTAAAGGAGCAATTGATGATTTTACCGAATGTTTGG
>JANTGL010000226.1 GCA_024762915.1 Bacteroidales bacterium
CTCTGACTTGAAATTTTACGACATTTTTAATATCGTCAATATTCACCGGAGAAACAGATGATTGATAAACATTATAATATTTTACGGTATCTCCGTCAGGCGGACTGACAGGTATATCCCAGTTTAAAGTAATACTTGTCGGACTGTTATTTATAAGTGTAAGATTTTGAGGTCGGTTGGGCGGAATATTATCCTTCCAAGGCATCGGCGGAATATTTGCCGGATATTTATATTGACCTTCCTTCAAGAGTGTATGTATATTTTTAACATTATAAGTAATGTGCAAAGTTCTAAAATATGTTTGACCGAAACCGCCGGCATTTCTGGTATAATCCAATTGATTTAAAATTTCAGTTGCAGACCATCCGGCTTTAGGTTCATCTTCCAATACTTTTCTGTAAAAACTTTGTTCTTCACCGGGAAAAGTCGCTTCTTTTTTACTTTCCATTCTGTATGCGGCAATTCCGGTAACAATTTGTTTCCCGTAGGAATTTGCAACCCAATCGTCAACCAAATACGGAAAACGACTTGACATCTCCCAATATATTTGCGGACAGATATAATCGTGTTTCCCTTTTTGTGCCCAATCTCTGGCATCTTGATAAACATCATAATAACCTTGCCAGCCGTTAGCACCCGGAATATTATGATAAATACCGATCGGAGCACTTCCGACTTTCACCCACGGTTTCACACTTTGAACCGAATCATAAACATCATAAATAAATTGATTAATATTTGCTCTTCTCCAATCACCTAAGTCTTGTCCTCCTCCGTAAGTTGCATAAGTATCAGCATCATCAAAATCCGAACCCGGATATCTGATATAATCATAATGTAATGCGTCAAGGTCATAATTATTAACCATTTCCATAGAAACGTCCACCAAATATTTTCTTGTTTCGGGAATTCCCGGATCCATCCACCAACTGTATGAACCGTTATCTTCATAAAGTTTACACAACTCAGGATGTGCATTGACAATATGTTCGGGTGTTGTACTCGGCGGTGTACTTGAACCCGAATATACATTATAAGCTACAAACCAAGCATGAACTTCCATTCCTCTGGCATGACATTCCTCAATAACAAATTGCAAAGGATCCCAACCGGGATTTTGTCCTAATGTTCCTGTTAAAACTTTTGCCCACGGTTCATAAATTGAAGGATACATTAAATCTCCTCTGGCTCTAACTTGAAACATAACGGTATTAAAATTTGCGGATTTTAAAGAATCCAATATCTCCGACATATCTGCTTTTTGATTTGCTTCCCCGGATCTTTTCGGCCAATCAAGTCCCCAAACGGTTGTAAGCCAAACAGCTCTAACCTCTTCTTTAGGCTGTGAAAATGATAATTGCGGAACTAATATCAAAAGTATAAACAGTAATTTTTTCATCGTAACTTAAAATCAATTTTTTATTTTTAACATATATATATTTCCTGAATCGGAATGGTATAAAATCTCTGAATTTTCAGCAGAACAGCTCGGATACAATTCAATTATATCCTCCGTTGCAGTTAATTGAACCGTTTTTTCCCCGTCCGAACTTACGGCAAACAAATCGGAAGCCGTGAATTTATAACTGTCATCATAATCTTTCATTCCTACAATCCAATTATTATTATACCATACGGGTGCATTTAAATATCCTAAATCAGAAATAATATTGCCTTTTAAATCTGAGATATAAGTCCCGTGTCCGCTGAAAGTATAAAGAATTTTTTGTTTGTCCGGTGATAAGCTTACCCAAATATAATTTCCTTCACCGTTAGGAGAAATTATTTTTTTCACACCTTTATTATAGAGTATTATTTTTTGTTTGTCAATAATCACCCAAATTTCATTTCCGCTTGTTTTTTTAATTTCGTTTCCTCCGACGGTATAAAAAAGTTTGCCGCTCGAAATTTGAGGAACCGATACATTCCTGTTTTTTTCTTCAATAAGCTTTGTTGTTTTATTCTTAATATTATATGATGAAATTGACGATATTTTTCTCATTCCTTCATACTCATTCTCTCTGAAAAATATTTTTTCTCCGTTTTCGGAAAAAACAGGACGATAACCGGCTCCTTGTTTGTCGGAAATTCGGACTGTTTTTTTTCTTTTAAGATCATATAAATATAATCCCGTAAAATTTTCCTTTGTAAATAAGATTTTACTTCCGTCAGGACTTAATTTCGGAAAATAATTTTGTTCGCTGCCTTTTATGTCAATTTTTTTAGATTTTATTACTTTAAAATCTTGAGAAAATACAAATTGATTAAAAAATATAAATACGATTAACACTATTTTCATGATATTTATTTTTAATAGTTAAAATTCAAAGTTACAAAACAAACAAATATTTTCATTGATATAAGTCTGTTTTTTTATAAATCAATTCCTTCCATCGATTTTTCCAATTCTCTGGCATGAGAAAGAAAATCTTTTACGTTCATTTCTCTGAAATACAATAAACCGTGGCTTACTCTTACTTTGGGATAGCGATTCAAGTAAAAATAATCTTTTCCCAAAAGAAGTTGAACATCCTTTAATTGGTCAACCCAAATCTTTTGTGTTAATGTACTAAATTTACCGTTAAGTGCATAACTCGGAAACGGTGCATCAACCTGACTTAAATAACAATCTGAAAAAGCATTATCCAGAACGGCCATTGAGTTTAGTGAAACCGGTACAATTACCTCACATTCGGCAGGATGAAACTTATACCAAACATTTCTGTATGCCCATATCCTGACATTACTTAAATCCTCTTCTTTACCCCACATTCTTATTGCTTCGGCAATTGCTTGTAATACTTTATAGTGAGTATCCGGTCCGCTTCCTTCAGGATCAAATGCCAAACTGATGACTGTCGGTTTCAATTCTTTTAACATTTTATGAATCGGAATAACATCTCGGGTTCTTTCCGGCTGTTCGGTAAAAATATCTCCCGTGTAAAAACCCAATCTTAAATGATGAACATCCTTAACTTGTACTCCGAAATGTGCCCAAATCAGTTCTTCCTCAAATTCTCGTATCATCCCTTTAAGTCTTTGAACGTTTACGGGGTTTTTTTCTCCGTCATAACTTCGTTTCAATACAGCGATAATATCATTTATCGTATATCTCAGACTTTCCTTATCATTAACATCATAAATTTCAACAACAGCTCTTATCAACCTGTGACACAATCCGCGTCTTTGACCGTTATGATCAGTTTCGGCTACTTTACTGAGGTAATGATAAACATCTTTATCCCACTTAAATTTATATCCGGTTTCAAAGAAATCCTTATAATTTATCATTTGAATCTCCCCTTTATCCAGAAATATTTTAGTATCTCTTAAAACATCTATAATAAACTTATTTGTAACCGCCGTAAAACCGGATGTCATTACGGCAAAATGGAAATTATTACTTGCATCGCGTAATTGTCTGTTGATATGCGGTAGCATCCCTAACATCACATCATCGTGATGCGGTCCGGTATGAAAATATGTTTGGTTTTTTTCATTGACCAATCCTTTATTAATTTTATTGCTGATTGAATCAATAACTGATTGAACTGTTTTTTCATTTAAATCGGGTATCTGTTTACAATATTTATCTTGTTTCAAATCATCAAGTGTCAAATGATGACCGTATTTATCAAGTTTTTTACAAAGATTAATTATTGCTCTTTCGGTTTTTTCAACAGTCCATTTTCCTGAAAAATAATATTGATTAACACTTTCAGCCAACAATGAAGCAGCTCCGGACGTAATATAAAATCTTGCATTTTCCAATTTATGTAATACCGTTGCCGGATAAACATTACTCGGGGGGTTTTCCAATGCATCTTTTACAACCGGAGCTTTTGCTTCACCGGCAGCAATAATCACAGCCGTTGCATTCGAATCATACGTAATTGTCTCTAAACCGATTGTAATTACTAAACGGTTTTTTGAAATTTCAATTCCTCCTAAATCACCTGCTGCTACAGCTTGAGTTTCAAAATTAGTTTCCGTTAATCTGGTTGTTGAATAATGATCCGACCCTCGAGTATTAAAAGCGATATGCCCGTCCGGACCGATTCCGCCAAGAAAAAATCCGATGCCTCCTAAAGCCCGAATTTTTGCTTCATAATCGGAACACCACTTGTCAATTAAAAAAATTGATTCTTGCTGAAGACGTTCTTCTTCGGTTTTATATTCTCTGTATCTGAGTGACAGATCAACTTTTAAATCAGGAAAAACTTCAGAAAAATGCTTTCCGCCGGAAAGAGGTATTTCATCTGAATTTATAAAGAGTGCTTTTTTTCTGTCAAGTCCGAAACCGTCTATATAAAATTTATTAACATAATAATAAAAACTATTGGCTTGCTTTGAACTAATCGGATAAAATTCATCAATTTGAACAAAATGCAAGTTTGATAAATCAGGTTTTTTTTCAGCTTTTAAATGATACTTTTTACGTAATTTTTTTACTTTTTCACTTGTCCAATTTTCAAGTATATAGCTTGTCCATTTAATAAAATGTTCAGGTGTTTTTCCTGTGGGTAAACTTATTACACCGTTAGGATTTTCCGTAACCCATTCAATAAAACGTAAAGCAGTAAAAAGTCCCAATACGGGAAAATTATCAACCGTAATATAAGGCATTAACGAATTTATTTTATTGTATCTTGACTGTTCGAAAAACACCTTTTCAACTTTTGAAAAATTTTTGGTATCCATTCTGTTTTATTTTTTCTTAATTAAACATTTAATTATTTATTCTCTTCCTCAATTAAAATATTGTATAAAATTACATCTTTTTGTATAATTAAATACAAACTTAACCATTTTTTATCAATTTATGTTTAAAAACATGCGCTTTATTTTTTTTTTTTTTTTTTT
>JANTGL010000227.1 GCA_024762915.1 Bacteroidales bacterium
GTTTTAACAAGAATTCCGTTATCAAAACCGCCGTCGTTAATTTTTGTATAAACAATATAGCTGTCCGGAACAGCCGTAATCTCTTGTTTGTCTTCTGTTCTTTCCCAATTAAGAACCAATTTTTTATTTTGATAACTCACGGAAAAATTCTTAACGGGAAGAGGTGTTACAACATAATCTGTTTTATTATAATAGGCAATAAATTTAAGAACCCCTTTGTATATTGCTCTGCTGACATCAAATTTAAAATTCGGATTATGACTGTATTTCTCATCTTCAAAATTTTGATGTGATAAAATCTCAAGCAAAATTGAAGGAACATTCGGGTAAGTTGCTTCCGAATATTTTTTATCCCATATTTCTCTGGAGCTCCAATCGCTTTTGTATTTGCTTCTTATGGTTTTCAAAATTTCAGTTTCAACTATGTCAGATAAATCACGACTTGCAAAACGACTCCTTCCGTCCGGAAAAAAACGTTCGTCTTTCAGCCCTTTTGTGCTGTGTATCAGTAAAGTTCCGATAACTGAATCGTTCCTTGTGATTCCGGCATCCGTATGAAAAGATAATGATAAATCCAATGGAATGTTCAGACCCTGAAGTGAAGAATCTCGGTTGTGACAGTAAACATTACCTAAAAGATAATTTACCCATTCGCCTCTGCTTCTGTAATCATCTTTATAGTCACTTGTATATTTTGATAAAGAATATACTGCCGAATCAGGCATGCCGGCATATTGAAGATAATATCTTGCGCCGTTCATATAGGCAGGTTTAGGACTTAATAACCCTTCTCTGCTGATTCTTGTATAACCGCCTCCTATTTTTATGGCATCGGAACTTATTATCCCTTTTTCTTTCGACGTATTAAAAACGGTTATTTTTGAATTTACACTGTTAAATTTAAAAGTTCCGAGATAAACCCATGTTGAATATCCCATTTTTTGGTTAACAATGAAATTTGTTTTTCCGCCGGCATGATAAACACAATAGTTAACATCACTTACATTATTTCCTTTATTGTATGAAATATAAACAGCATATTTCCCGGCTTTCAGGACTTTAAAATTATAAACAATCGAATCTTCAGAAGTACTCAATGCGGAAGATTGCATTTCCAAATGTTTGCCCAAAACAAACGGATTTTCATAATCGGTATAATACTTTTTTAATAAAAAACCGCCTTTGACTTCCTTAACATTTTCAGTCGCATTTATGTTAACTCTGCTGTTATCAATATCAATAATATACTCATTTTTATTGGGATCTCTTTCTTTAGGATAATACACATCAGCTCCGGCATTTTCCAACATGGGAATTATGTACGGAACGACATAAGATACATTTTCCATATCTTCTATAATGGTAAAAACATGTGAACGCTGCCACATCCACATCTTATATTTTTTTGAATAATAGTACCCGTGTCCGCCCCATACTGAAATATGTTTGTTCTGTATTCCTTTGCTTATCTCAAAGGGGAAATCCGTATTTTTAACATGTGCTTGGTTTTTGTTCTTTCTCATTTCAAACCTTGTGCTGTCAACCGCCGTTTTTTTACGATAAAAATCCGGAATATATTCGCAAAGAGGCAGGGTGTCAATAAAATTATTAATCGTAAATTTTTTTCTGATTTTACGTTTTTGTGCATTTCTGATTACAGCATTTAAATCGTTTAACCAATCTTCGCGAAATCTGAAATATGAAAAACTTTTTGAAAAATAAATATTTAGAATTTTATTTTCTTTGTTTATAAATATACTGTCAATTTTTGCCGATCGTTTATACGGAAGTAAATGAGCTTTTTTAATTGCTGATTCTGTTCTTATACTTATTTCTTTAAATTGTTTCTCGTTTAACTTATAAAATTTTGAATCGTTATTCTGTGCGAAACTGTTAAATGATAAAAATATTATTGTTAAGGTACTGCAGATAAGTTTATTATATTTCATTCTTTTGTTTTTTTATTTAACTTCTAAATTAGTATTTTTTAATTTAAAACCAATACTGTCTTGTGGAAATTTCAAAAAAGAACCCTTTATATTATGTTTTTCGGATGATTTTCTCCTTGTCCGAATGCTTTGTCGAACCGGTTTTTATAGGTCCGTTTTTACAAATTTATTTAAACGAATGATTGTAAGAAGATTTGAAAGATGTGAATGATATTTTGATAAGGGTTCCCGGGATCAAATTTCTTAAATAATAAATCCAAGCTGTAGGGCTTGGATTTATTATTAATTTTAAATTATTCTTGCTTTTAGTATTTTATAATCTTAAAAACGGTTTCATTGTTATCAAAATCAGAAAATTTAATAAAATAGATACCGTCAGATAAACTTGAGACATCAATTTTATTAGTTAGAATTTTTGTTGATTTAACTATTTGTCCTAATTGATTTGTAATAATTATTTGTTTAATATGTACTGAATTATCAGTCTTATAATTTAATATATTATTTACCGGATTCGGATAAACTTTAATTTTTTCTTTAAAAGACAGAGATTGAATATCAGCAGAAGATGTTACGGTAATTTGGACACATTCCGTATTATTATTTTCATTTATTTCATCTACAACATTAGTGTAATCTGCAACAAACAGTATGTAATACGTTCCCGGAGTTGTTCCGGCCGGAATAGTTAGTGTTGCTGTTTCCGTTTCTGTCGTATTATTTGCATTAATTGTTGAATTGTCTTGTCCGAGATATGAATCTGAACCTACGACACAATCTGTTGAAAGGAAATAACGAACATTAACATTGGGAAGAGATGTTGAAATACCGCTGTAATTTTGATTTAAAGAAATATTTACGGTGCGGCCGTCGCCTACAGTCAGCGGTGATACAGTTACATTACTTAAGGTGATATCTTCCGGATTTGCATGTGTCACACATATTTGGAAATTCCCGTTTGTAGGGGGTTCGCTTCCGTAGTCATAGATTCTTATCCAATATTCTTGGCCGGCAGTAAGATTATTCGGATTCAAAAATTCGGGACTTCCGGCACCGCCGCCGTTGTCTGCACAGTCTATTTCAGTTAAATTGTTACAATCAGTTCCTTCATATAAAGAAACAACAGCATCCAAGTCATTTAAGGGATCTACTTCTATTTGGACAGAATCTGTCAAAGCCGTAAACTTAAAAAATACACCCGCTGCAGTTGAAGTTCCTGAAAAGTTATCACATGAAGCAATTCCTAAATTAGCGTCTGTTGTTGCATTATTTACGGAACCGTATGAGTATGAGCAGTTTTCTTGGCTTAATATCAATAAAGCATTATTACAACTGTCATTTGCCGGGGGAGCATTTCCTCCGCCCGTTAAAGTATTAAAATCATCAATTGTTCCGTTGAAGTAGTCTAAATCAACATCACCGTTGATTCCTGAAACTGTTCCGGTCCAAGAATATTGTTTGAAAGCCCAATCTGTCCAATTTCCGATATCATTAGGAGGTATAATGCTGCCGTCAGGATCTGCAATCCATAATCCGTATGTATTTAAAGAACTTGAGAGATAATTAGTATAACGAGGACTTGTATATAAAATTGGTCTTATACCTGTATGATTCTCAACATAATCCATCCACTCCTGTGTCCAGGCAGTCAGTTCTGCAGAAGTAAGACTGCCTATCGGACCATTACCTTCCAAATCCAATACGGGAGGTAGAAATCCGGGTCCGATATACGGTGAGGCTATACTTAAAAAATGAGCAGCTTCATCTGTTGCAGAGTAATTAAGGGGTTCTGCAAAATGGTAGGCACCCATAACAACACCTGCAGCTGTTCCGTTTGTTGCATTAGATATATATTTATCATCAACAAAAGAAGTTCCTTGGGTTGCTTTTGCCCAGGCAAATGTTTTCCCGTCTGCATAAACCAAATCCCAATCAATTGTTCCTTGATAATGAGAAATATCTATTCCGACAATTGTTTGTCCGAAAGAGTAGATTGATGAAATCAGAATAAATAATAAAAATAAATTTTTCTTCATATTTTTGAGTTTTAGTAAATTATTTCTTTAATAGTTTGAAATTTTTTAAAATGTCATTAAAAATATCAGTTGATTTTTGATTATTACTGTTATTTCTGAAATTTATTTCTATTTCTCCGTTAAGATTTTCACCAAACATATAAATAACAGTTAATTTTTCCGGAGGGTCTAATTTGTGTCCTTTTCCGTCTGTTTCTTTCAGGGATATACCGAATATTCCTTTATTGCCGTCTATTAATATTTCTTTTTTATCTGATTTGAAATTGCCTTTTGACAGTTCATATTGTGAAAGATTATATCGATAGAGTTTTTCTCCTGAAGGGTTCGGATGAAATTTTACGGAAAAACTACTGTGTAAAATCGAGTCGTTTAAACGGACTTCAACAGAATTGACATTTCCTTTTAAGTCAACAGATTTAAATTCATTTTTTTGCCAGTAAGGAGGATATTCAAAAGAAATACCGAGTTCTTGATTAATATATTTCGTCAGTTCATTATTAATACTTTGAGATTGGGGTTTTAAATCGAGTGTTTTTGTTGTTGTTTTTGTTGTTGTGTTGTTTTGTTTAAGTTCTTGTGTATTTGTTTCATCTTTCTTTGTGATGGCAATTTCTGTTTTTGATTTTAGCGACTCATTATTCCGGTTCTCTTTTACTTTTTCCTTATTCTGAAATGTAAACAGAAGAACTAGAATAATTGAAGCAATAACGGATATCAAAATTAGAATTTTTAAATTTTTATTCATAATATCTTATTTGTTTTTTAATCTTGTAACAGATGTATTTTTTATGTAAAATTATTTCTTTTTTTTGAAATACAAACATTAATAAAATTAAATTATAAATACTTTAGTTTCTTTATAGAAT
>JANTGL010000228.1 GCA_024762915.1 Bacteroidales bacterium
TAATGTTTTTTTCTCGATGCTTAATACTCAGTTGAATTAATCTGAAAAAAGGCGGATAATGATATTGCTTTCTCAGAGCTAATTGGGACATAAACATGGCTTCATAATTATTTTCGACAACATTTTTAATAATCGGATGTTTTTTATCGGTTGTCTGAATAATTACTTTCCCTTGTTTCTTTTTCCGTCCGGCTCTGCCGCTGACCTGTGCCATCAGTTGAAAACTTCGTTCGTGAGCTCTGAAATCCGGAAAATTCAACATATTATCGGCATTCATAATTCCGACCAAAGCCACATTGTCGAAATCCAAACCTTTGCTTACCATTTGCGTACCGATAAGAATATCGGTATTACCGTTTTCAAAATCGTAAATAATTTTATGATATGCTTTTTTGCTTCCGGTGCTGTCCAAATCCATTCTGGCAATTTTAACATCGGGAAAAAATTGTTTTATTTCATCTTCTATTTTTTGGGTTCCGAAACCACGAGTTACCATTGCCGGACTTTCGCATGCTTTGCAAATTTTCGTTGCCCGTTCCGAATAGCCGCAATAATGACAAACCAATTGGTTCGTATATTTATGATAGGTTAAACTTACATCGCAATGCTCACATTTTGGAATGTATCCGCAAGTTTCACATTCGGTATAAGGAGAAAAACCGCGTCGATTTTGAAACAAAATAATTTGCTCTTTATTTTGCAGGGCTTCGTCAATTCCTTTCAGCATGTCGGGAGCAAATAAAGATTTCATTTGCTTTTTCCTTCGAGCTTCTTTAATGTCTGCAATTTTAATCTCAGGCAAACTGATGTCTTTGTATCTCTGTAACAATTCAACGAATGCAAACTTCCCGGATTTGGCATTGTAATAGCTTTCTATTGAGGGTGTTGCCGTACCGAGCAAAATTTTTGCCTTATGTAATCCTGCTAAAATTATTGAAGCATCTCTTGCATTATAACGCGGTGCGGGATTGTATTGTTTATACGTATTTTCGTGTTCCTCGTCAACAATAATTAAACCCAAATTATCAAAGGGCAAAAAAACCGAAGAACGCACTCCGAGTATAATCTGGAATTTTCCTTTTTCTAAATTTTTCCATACTTCAACACGTTCGTTATCACTAAATTTTGAATGATACACACCGAGTTTTTCGCCGAATATTTTCTCTAAACGTATTGTTATTTGAGCTGTAAGCGCAATTTCCGGAAGCAGATATAAAACTTGTTTTCCTTTTGCAATTTGTTCTTCAATCAGTTTGACATAAATCTCGGTTTTCCCGGAAGAAGTAACACCGTGCAGCAATACAACATCTTTTTCGGTAAATTTTGATTTAATCTCTTTTAAAGCTTTCTTTTGATATGTATTCAGATCTTTTATTTCAATATTTTCGTATTTTTCGGCAATTAACCGACTGACTTCTTTTTTTTGCAAAGTCAGAAATCCCTTATCAATAAGTGCCTTTAAATGTGATGCTGATGAATTGCAATGCTTTAGTACATCTTTTTTAAGAAAGCTCTTCGCCGATTTTAAACTGTTAAATCGTTCACTTCCGTATTTTGTTAAATACATAAAGTTTAACAGTAATTCACTTTGCTTTTTTGCTCTTTTTAAGGTTTCAAGAACTTCTGCCAAATATGTTTCATCATTAAGTTCATCAGCTAAAGAAATATAATCTTGGTATTTTGGTTTGTATGATTTTTTCAATCTTTCTTCAGCGAAAACAATTCCTTTATCAATTAATTTTTTTAATATCGGTAAAGCATTAAAATCCGTTTCCTTTTCAATATTATTTATGGTTAAAGAATTCTCATTTGTAAGTATGCCTATTATTAATTCTTCTTTTTCCGAAATACCGGAGATATCAGCTTCAGGATTAAGAATAATGTTGGTTTCACTTTCCAATTTTAAACCGGCGGGAAGTGCAGCTTTATAAATTTCACCGAGTGTGCACATGTAATATTCGGCAATCCAATCCCAGAATTTGAACTGTATTTCATTGATAATCGGATTATTATCGATTAATGAAATAATGTCTTTCGTTTCATAATTCGGTTTTTTATGATGAACTGATTTAATTATTCCCGTATACATTTTTTTCTTTCCGAATTGAACGATTGCCCTTTTTCCCGGTTCACATTCCGAATTTAACTTCTCCGGAACGGCATAAGTAAACAACTTCGGCAAAGGAACCGGAATGATAAGATCTGCATATGTTTCGGAAGATTGGGTCATTTTAATTTGCAGGGAATTAACATTATATAAAGTATTACAATAATTTGTAAATTTAAAAGTTTATTTAAATTTGAAGAAAAAAATCATGTCAGACATACATCTGTTACAAATTATAGGGATTATTGTTCTCGGACACATCTTGTTGGGTTTTGCTTTTGTTATATACAAAATTTACAGGAAAAAGGATAAAAACAAACCCGAATAATTTCAAAATGTTAAAATTTCTTAAAATAAATTAACATTTCTTAAGACTTATTAAAATAAATTAACTAATTTTGCGTTCAATAAGAAAAACTCTTCTTTTGGAAGCAATTATAAAACCGAAATACAGAAAAATCTCCGATTTGTTGGTGCACCCTCCGCAAGTAGTTAAAAACGCTTTCGGAAATATTACATGGAAAATTAACACGACAGAAAAAGTTGTTTATTTAACATTTGATGACGGTCCGATTCCTGAAATTACCGAAAAAATTTTATTAGCATTGGATTTATTTGATGCAAAAGCAACATTTTTTTGTGTCGGTGAAAATGTAAAAAAATATCCGCACATCTATAAAAAGATATTAAAGGCGGGTCACACAACAGGAAACCATACATTTTCACATCTTAACGGACTAAAAGTCAGCACCGAAGAATATCTGGAAAATATTAGTAAAGCGTCTGAATATATCGACTCAAAATTATTTCGACCGCCTCACGGCAGAATGAAATCATCGCAACAAAGTTTAATTGAACAAGATTATAACATTGTATTGTGGGATGTATTATCTTATGATTTCAATAAAAAACTAAGCAAAGAAAGCTGTTTCAATAATGTAAAACATTTTACGCGTCCGGGTTCGGTTATTGTTTTTCACGACAATATAAAAGCGACTAAAAATATGTTTTATGCTTTAACGCAAACTTTATTACTCTATAAAGAAGCCGGTTATAAATTTGAAGCAATAACAGATAATATAATTGCAAAACCTGTTCCTGAAAAATTAAAAAAATCACGTATTTTTACCGGATTTTTTTAATTGTAAACCTCTTAACTTTTTCAGAAGTTGTTTTTCCTCTTCAGAAATATTTTCAGGTATTTTATATTTTAAATCCAAATACAAATCACCGAATTTTTCTGGTTTATCGTAAACCGGCATGCCGTATCCTTTCAATCTTAATTTTCTTTTAAAATTGTAGTTCTCGGGAATTGTAATTTTAACATCCCCTTTTATCGTTTCTAAAGAAATTTCACCGCCCAAAATTGCCGTATAAATATCAATTTCCGCTTTTTGAAAAACATCATTACCCTTTCTTGCAAATTCGTGACTGTTTTTTACGACAATACGAATAAATAAATCACCGTTTTCACCTCCGTATTTACTTTTCTTCCCTTTTCCGGAAACTTTAATAATCTTTTCAGAACTGATACCCGGTTTAATTTTAATCCGAATTTTTCCCTCCGATGTATTAATAATTCTGACGGATCCTAAATACGCTTCTTTTAAATCTATGGTGATTTTTCCTCTGATATCCTCACCTTTAAAATAGGAACGTTTTTTTCGTTTATTTTTAAAAAATTGCTTAAAAAAGTCTGAAAATTCAGTTTCATATTCTGTTTGAGAATAAGTCGTTTTACTTGTATATGAATAAGTTTTGCGCTGTTGCGAAGCTTTTACGAAATCATCAAATTTTTTTCGTTTTAATACATCCGATAAAACATCATAAGCTTCTGAAATCTCTTTAAACTTTTCTTCAGCTGTTTTATTTCCTTGGTTTTTATCAGGATGCCATTTTTTAGCAAGCTTTCGATATGCTTTTTTAATCTCATCTTCCCCGGAAGATGCCGAAACACCCAAAACTTTATAATAATTTTTAAAATTCACTTCAAAATTTAAAACAACAAATATAACAAAAAAGGTCTTCTCGCAGATGAGAAGACCTTTTAAAGATTTTATTTTATCAAAAAGCTAAATAGCTGCAATATGCTTCGATAATTTAGATTTAATATTAGCAGCTTTATTTTTATGAATAATATTTCTTTTTGATAATTTATCAAGCAACGAAGAAACTTGAGGAAACATTTCTTCCGCTTCTTTTTTATCAGTCAAAGCACGTAATTTTCTTACGGCATTTCTTGTTGTTGTTGCATAATATTTATTACGCAATCTTCTTTTTTCTGTTTGTCTGATTCTCTTTTTTGACGATTGATGATTTGCCATTTTATTATTTTATATAAAAATTTTGCAGTCCGTAGGGGAATTGAACCCCTGTTACCGGGATGAAAACCCGGCGTCCTAGCCTCTAGACGAACGGACCGTTTTGCTTATTAGCGGATGCAAAAGTAAGATTAATATTTTTATCTGCAAATTTTTGAATATTTTTTTTTGTAAAAATCTCCCTTTATTTCTGACACGATTTTTTATGATGTTTTTTTGTTACTATTTTATTACTTATCAAAGAAAATCACATGCATAACATAGTCATTTATAATTAAAAAGCCGCTTTATCAGCGGCTTCCGTAGTAGCGAGGGCTGGACTTGAACCAACGTCCGTCAGCTGACGGATATGAGCCCGACTGTTTGCTCTTATTTTAAAATCTCTTTTCTGATAAACGCTCTTCCCCTTGAGCT
>JANTGL010000229.1 GCA_024762915.1 Bacteroidales bacterium
ACTTACGGATGAAAAAAAAATTTGCGCTTCATTGGCAGATATTAATTGCAATTATTTTAGCGGTTGTTTACGGCTTATCTTTTCCGAATACCTACAAAGTTGATCTCAAAGCATATAATAAAATACTGACCAAAAAAAACACATTTCAATTTACTGAGATTCAAATATTTAATATTGAAAAATTAATTGGCGAAAATACATTATCAGAAGATGAATTGATTAACAAAATTAATGCATTTTCGGAAATAAAAATAACTGATAAACAACGAAATGAGATATTAAACGATTGCTTGTATAATCCGAAAATAAAATATGTCAGTTGGATGGGAATTATTTTTCTGAAAGCGTTAAAAATGATTATCATTCCGTTGATTTTAATGTCTATAATTTCGGGTATAGCAAATATCGGTTCTGCCGGAAATCTGGGTCGATTGGGATTAAAAACAATCCTTTATTACTTAATGACCAGTACGGCAGCGATACTTATCGGTTTATTTTTTGTAAATATAATTAAACCCGGAGAAGGGATTGATAAAAGTTTTATTCACAATGCCGATATTCCGACTATCGGACAACACAGTTTTTCTGATACGCTACTCAATATCATTCCCGAAAATATTTTTGTTGCAATTACCGAAAATCATATGCTTTCAATTATATTTTTTGCAATATTATTTGGTTTTTTCATTACAAAAGTCAGTTCAAAATCACGTATTTTTTTAACAGATTTTTTTAATGCCGGTTTTGAAGTAATGATGAAAATAACTATGTTTATCATTAAATTTACACCTTTCGGGGTTTTCGGATTAGTTGCGAAAACCGTTGCAGAACAAGCCGATAATATTGTAAATTTAGTACAGATATTAGGTTTATATTCTTTAACTGTTCTGGTAGCCCTCGCAGTTCATGCTTTTATAGTTTTACCGTTTTTTTTAAAATTTATTGCAAAAGTAAAACCCTTTGCACATCTTAAAGCGATGCGGGCAGCATTATTAACGGCATTTTCAACATCTTCCTCCGGAGCAACATTATCATTAACCATGGAATCCGTTGAAAATAATTCGGGTGTTTCGAATAAAATATCGGGTTTTACTTTACCATTAGGGGCAACCGTAAATATGGACGGCACTGCTTTATATGAAGCAATTGCCGCATTATTTATTGCACAGGCATACGGTTACGATTTAACATTATCGGAACAAGTCGTTATTGTTGTAACCGCCTTATTGGCATCTGTCGGTGCTGCTGCCGTTCCGATGGCCGGTTTGGTTATGATTTCAATCATTTTATCTGCCGTAGATTTGCCTTTAGCCGGAATTGCTTTAATTTTGCCTGTAGATCGTATTTTGGATATGTTCAGAACTTCCGTAAATGTTTGGAGTGACAGTTGCGGAGCGGTTATTATAGCAAAATCGGAAGGTGAGAAACTAAAAGTTTAAAATTAGGACTATGAATGAATCGATACTTAAAGCATTAATGAAATTATTTGCAATTATTGCAAATGCTGATGCCGAAAAAGTTTCTGATAAGGCAAGAACCGTTGTCAAGTCTTATCTTGATATGATGCTGAACCAAGAATACAGTGAAATTTATATCAATCTTTTTGATGAATTTGTTAAACAGCATCATCATGTCAGAAAAAACGATAATCGAAAAGTCAGAAAACAAACGTCTTTGAATTCTGTTAAAGTATTGAAAATTTGCAGTGAAATTAACGAACAACTTCAACAAAAAGAAAAAATTGTCGTTGTTATCCGATTAATTGAATTTATAAATCAAGATTCCGTAATCACTGAAAAAGAATTGGATTTTGTAAAAACCGTTTCTGATATTTTTAATATTTCGGAAATCGAATTCAGCCAATTATTTAACTTGGCAACAAATAAAATTAATGATTTCAAAAACAAATCAGACCTTATTATTATCAACTCCGAAAAAGAGAATATTAATTCGGAATTAAAACATAAATATGTAAAAAAACTTGACGGAGAACTCTATATTCTCAGAATTGAAAGTACGAATACCTATGTTTTAAAATATACCGGTTCCGACAGCTTGTTTCTGAACAGTCAAAACATTAATCCGAGCAGATTATATATTTTTGATAACGGTGCGGTAATTAAAAGTCAGCGTATCAATAACATCTATTACAGTGATATTGTAAGCCGATTTTTAAATGAAGATGTTTCTTCAAAAGTTATTTTAAAAGTTGATAATATTGAATTTTATTACAGTAATTCAAATAACGGTATTCAAAAATTCAGTTTTACGGAATATTCCGGCAGAATGCTGGGAATTATGGGCGGAAGCGGTGTCGGAAAATCAACTTTACTGAATGTTTTAAACGGAACTTTTCCTCTTCACGGAGGTAGTATTACTATAAACGGATATGATTTACACAAAGATAAAGAACATCTGAAAGGTGTTATCGGTTTTGTTCCGCAAGACGATTTATTGATTGAAGAACTCACGGTATATCAAAATTTATATTACAATGCCAAATTGTGCTTCAGTAATTATACAAAAGACGAAATTACGACGGCAGTTGATAAAGTTTTAAGAGATTTGGATTTATTCGCCGTAAAAGATTTAACCGTCGGAAGTCCCACAAATAAATTTATCAGCGGCGGGCAAAGAAAACGTCTGAATATTGCTTTGGAATTGATTCGTGAGCCGGCTATTTTAATTGTTGACGAACCGACTTCCGGTTTATCGTCCATGGATTCGGATATGGTAATGAATTTGCTTAAAGATCAAGCATTGAAAAACAAATTGGTTTTGGTAAACATTCATCAACCGTCTTCTGATATTTATAAATTATTCGACAGTTTATTAATGATGGACAGAGGCGGATATCCCGTATATAAAGGAAATCCCGTTGATGCACTCTCCTACTTTAAAAATGCGGCAAATTACGTTAACCCGGAAGAAAGCGGATGCTCGTGTTGCGGAAATGTAGATGCGCAACAACCGTTGGAAATTCTTGAAGCAAAAGTCGTTGACGAATACGGAAAAGTTACGAAAGTCCGAAAAATCAGTCCGGGAGAATGGTACAAAAAATTTAAAAAAGAAATAGAACCTGAAACGCAAAAAGAAGAACAGGAAATAAAAGATACGAAACTTCCGGAAAATCATTTTAAAACACCGTCTCGATTTAAGCAGTTTTTGATTTTTACCATTCGTAATATTAAATCGAAACTTACCAATAAACAATATTTGCTGATCACTTTTTTGGAAGCACCGTTGTTAGCCGTTATTTTGGGTTATTTTACAAAATACATCAGCGGAACCGATACCAATCCGGATGTTTATGTCTTTTCCGAAAACGTGAATTTAATAGCGTATCTGTTTATGGCTGTTACGGTTGCATTATTCTTCGGTATGACTTTAAGTGCCGAAGAAATCATTAAAGACAAAAAAATATTAAATCGTGAAAAATTTCTTAATCTGAGTAAGTTTAGTTACTTAAATTCGAAGATTATTGTTTTGTTTTTTATTTCTGCCGTTCAAACTCTGTCCTTTATAATAGTAGGCAATTTTATTCTTGAAATTCACGGATTGACATTTACCTATTGGGCAATTTTGTTTACAACAGCTGCTTTTGCAAATATTCTCGGTTTAAATATTTCGGCTGTTTTCGATTCGGTAGTTACTATTTATATTGTCATCCCTTTTATATTAGTGCCGCAATTATTATTCAGCGGAGCTATTGTCGAATTTTCAAAATTGCATAAAGATTTTACTTCCTATAAAGAGGTTCCCGTTCTCGGAGATTTAATGACTTCGCGCTGGGCATACGAAGCTCTTGCCGTTGCTCAATTTAAAGATAATAATTTTGAGAAATATTATTTCAAAACAGACATGTTGAAAAGTCAGAATAATTTTATTCTCTCATATCTTATTCCGGAACTAAAAAACTACGCAAATGGCTGTTTATCTGATATTAACAACAATAATATTACCGAAAAAACAAAAGAAAACCTGTTGATTCTAAAAAATGAATTACAGAAACTGAATAAAATCGGCAATATTCAATTTGATGAAATTAATAACATGACTGTTGCAAATTTTAATTCGAAAACGTATAAGGCCTTACAAACTTATTTTGATTCTTATACTAAATTCTTAAATAATAATCAGTATAAACTGAATTTGAAAAATGATTCTGTTTCACGGTTTTTGATTGATAAATTAGGAAATCGCGAAGCGGTTTTTGAATTAAAGCAAAAAAATTATAATAAAAAATTAGAAGAAGTTCTGCGCAACAAAGCAGAATTTGATGCCTTAAAAGAAGAAGATCACCAATTGGTTCAGGTAATAGAACCGATTTTCAAACTTCCCGAATCTCGTAACGGTAGAGCACATTTTTATGCTCCGGTTAAAAAAATCGGAAATATGTCTTTTGATACCGTTTGGTTTAATATCATTTTCATTTGGTTTACAAGTTTGATTATTTATTTAACACTTATTTTTGATGTGTTCAGAAAATTGCTGAATATTTTTAATAAGGAATAAATATTTAATCAAAGTTATTATTTCAATTTACAATTCTTATACAGGAAATAAATGGACATTAAACTTATATCTCCGAAGGATGCCGTAAAATTAAACAAACAAACTGTTGAGAAATCTCATATCGAAAAATTACAAAAAGGGATAAAAGATTTATCGGATAAATTGGATAAAAATACAACTGCAAAAAAGGAACATGCAGAACGTATTGAAATAATGTCTTTTATGAAAACAATTGGTTATTCTGACAGTGATTTTGCTTATGAGGATGAAGGCATTGACCTTGCAATAAAAGCAAACAATAAATTCGGGGTACTGTTTGA
>JANTGL010000230.1 GCA_024762915.1 Bacteroidales bacterium
CCATATGTAACATGAGCTCCCAATGCTTGAGTATATGAATCGTGAAAATCCTGAATCGTCCATCCGTAATCTAATGTTCTGTATGTATCACTTTCGGCAGCCGGCGTTATCATGTTTTTAATTGTATCAATTTTCGGAAAAAGACTGTCGGGAGCAAAAAAATTATTTAAAGCTTTATTCATAAAAAACGAAAAACGATCTTTATAAATTTGATTTTGAAGTAATAGATTTGTCAAAGGTCTGTTCTCCGATTGATTTTCCCAGGCGTATATATTCCTGATTGCCCAATCGATACCGAACCAATCGATTCCGAATGTATTGTCAATATCATAGGGAATAAATTCAAACTTATCGGTTAATTGATTATGATATAAATAAAAATTGTTTTTATTGTATGAATAACCGTCCCAATGGCCAGCCAATATTTCAACGGCTAATTCCTGCAGATAAGCATTAACATTAAAAACCGGTTCCAGCGAATCGGGTAAGTTTTCAATCGGTGTATTATTTAAAATATCGATAAAATGTGCCAAATCAGTATAATCATCAAGAGTTTCGTTTGTTTTCAACTCGTATGCCCTTCGACCGTCGTGTTCAAATTTGTATGAATCCGGATTGTCATCAATATATTCGAGAGAAGCCGGCCATAAGCATTTATAGAGGTTTCCGTTTTTATTATTGAAACGACGTTCCGTAAACTCTTCATCAATATGTTCAACATTAATATACAGGCCCTTATATTCGTCATTTACATAGAGTTTTACGTGATTGGTTCGAGAAGCCGGAACGTTCAAATCTCGAAATAATTCAGAACATATTTTTGTTCTGATAATTGACGGATCGTTATGCTCTCCGTTAAGGTTGATTTTTTCCGAACCGTAAAAATTTCTGCCGCCGAAAAAAGAATTTACGGATACTTTAAATGACTTTTTTTGAGAAACTCTGGACGTATTGCCCCTTAAACGGAATCCGACATTTTCAAGAGTATCTGTTTCTTGCGGATGAATAAAAATAAATCGAGCAGGATATTCATGGTCGGAATATTCGTTTCCGGGCATTAACAGTTCGTCCAAAGAATCTTGTTCTAATTCTATTTTTATGACGGGAACGATTGTGTCATCAAAAAGAATCCCTTTTTCGGGAACAATTTGAGCAAAAATATGAGAGCCGAAAAAAACAGTAATTACAACGATTAAAATAATGTTTTTCATAAAATTGAAATTCAGGAGATTAAAAAAAATAAAGATACAACAGTTTTTATAATATCGAATCAAAAAAAAGGATTAACGCATTTTTTTCCGTTTTATCAGGTAAGGAATAAGAATGTCTTTAAAATCCGAATTAACATCCGCTTGTACAAAATCAATTTTGTATTGCCCGCATTTCAGCTTTAATTCTTCGATATACGACTTTGACGAAGAAACAAAATAATCACGAATTTCATTCGGATTAAGTTTTATCGTCTCACCGGTTTCCATATCAATAAACTTATAAGGGCGATTATTATATTGAAATTCTTTCTCATGAGCTTTATCCGTAACATGAAATAAAATCACTTCGTGTTTGTTGTGTTTTAAATGTTGCAAAGCCGAAAATAATTTTTCGGGCTCTTCGGAACCGAACATATCGCTGAAAATAATGACTAAAGAACGCTTGTGAATTTTTTCGGAAATTAAATGCAGCAATTGTGCAGGATTGGTTTTTTTGTTTAAGGGATGATTTTCCGAAAGAAGTTTATTCAAATGTGCATACAACAAGCGGCTGTGTGTCGAGGACATTTTTGCTTGCGTATGCAATTCAACATCTTCCGAAAAAAAAGTTAAACCGACGGCATCTCTTTGTCGACGTAATAAATTAATAAGTGCAGCTGCACTCAAAACAGAAAATGTCAACTTATTTTGAATATGTTTATCGTTAAAGGGAAACAGCATCGAAGAAGAAGTGTCAAGTATAATCCTGCATCGTAAATTAGTTTCTTCTTCGTAACGTTTCACAAACAGTTTGTCGGTTTTGCCGTAGAGCTTCCAATCAATATTTTTTGTTGATTCGCCGGTATTGTATAAACGATGTTCTGAAAACTCAACCGAAAAACCGTGAAACGGACTTTTGTGTAAGCCCGTAATAAATCCTTCAACAACTTGTTTTGCAAGCAATTCAAGATTTCCGAATTGTTTTAATTCGCTTATGTCGTTTATGTTTTTCAATATTTTGTTTATTTCAAACCCTGCGGGTTTTTGAAACCCGCAGGGTCTTATCCGTATATTTAACCTGACAGGTTTTTAAAACCTGTCAGGTTTTGAAAGTTGAATTTATTTCAGTATCTTGTATAAGTTGATATTTAGCAGATTAAGATTCTGAAACAAGTTCAGAATGACTTTACTCGCCAATGTTTTTTGGACATCTTCTTTAAAACTGCTTATTACAAAATTGCTTCCAATTTTTCAACAAACTTTCGTTTCGGAACGGCACCCACCTGTTTATCGACAACTTCGCCGTTTTTTATAAACAAAACAGTCGGAATATTACGAATTCCGTATTTCATTGCTGTTTCTCTGTTGGTGTCAACATCCAGCTTTGTCATTAAAGCTTTTCCGGCAAATTCTTCCGATAATTCTTCGATAATCGGGTGTATCATTCGACACGGACCGCACCAAACAGCCCATAAATCAACCATAACGGGAATTTCTGATTTCAAAACAATATCTTCGAATGTTGCATCTGTTACTTCTGTTACTGCCATAATATTTTCTTTTTTTAGGATTTTTAAAATTGAATTCTTGCAAAAATAAAAAAAACCGCTTTCAAAGTTTGAAAACGGTTAAATTTTATGATTGTTTTTTATTTTATAACAATTTTATGAACGGTTTCTATTGCTCCTTCAACAATTCTTACAAAATAAATACCCGAAGGCAAATAACTTAAATTTATTTGAAAATTTGTTTTGTTCGGATTTTGTGTATAAACGGTTTTCCCGGAAATATTATTAACAAAAATATTTTTTACGGCTTTTTCACTCTTTATAGTTATTGTGTTTTCGGCAGGAATCGGAAAAATTTGTAAATCATTATTTATTTCGGAAATCGAAACGGCTGTTGTATTTTTATAAACGGCAGAACTTTGAGCTCCGTAACCGGCATCAGAATAACCGGTTATTACCAGGTCCGGTTTCCCGTCGCTGTCAAAATCACCGCTGTCGGCATCACCGTAATAAGAAAAATTAAAAACATCTAAACCGCTGTCCGAAAAGGTGTCATTTCCGTCATTATTAAAAATTTTAGAAATACTGTTCCCGTCACCGGGTGTTGTTGTTTCTCCGACGATGAAAACATCCAAATCGCCGTCGCCGTCAAAATCCGCCCACTCGATACTGCTATGAGAAACTCCGGGAAAACCGGGGTCTAATTCCGTAAAAGTTCCGTCTCCGTTATTTTTATATAACAGAGTAAATCGTTCAGTTCCGTCTCCGCCTGCTCCGGAAATGATTAAATCTATATTCCCGTCATCGTTATAATCTCCCCATTCGGTATCTCCGAGCCATCCCTGATGCAAAGAAATTCCGGAAACAGAAAACGTACCGTCTCCGTTATTCGTGTATATCTCTGAATAAAAAGTGTTACTTCCGGAAGTTCCGTCATCATAACCGGAAAGGACAAAATCTAAATCGGTATCATTATCATAATCAGCCCATTTAATACGTCCTTGATTCATTCCCGGAAGATTAATAGATGACGCTTCGGAAAAGTTTCCTGCTCCGTCGTTTATAAAAAACTTTGTAATTCGATCAGCAGCACCAATGCCTGTTAAAGTAATGTCAAGATCGTTATCACCGTCAATGTCTGCAAAACGAACTTCTCCTTGTTCGGCTGAAGGAAGTCCGGCATTTAAATCTGTAAAAGTACCGTCTCCGTTGTTTTGAAAGACTTCGGTAATGTCTGCATAAGACGGATCAGCACCCAGAACAACAATATCCATGTCATTATCGCCGTCAATATCTCCCCAATCGGCAGAACCCATATACACCGGAGTAACATTTGCGGTTGCGGAAAGAGTATATGTTCCGGTATCAAAAATGTATATACCTCCGACAATTGCAGAACTACCGTCCATTCCGGAAAGATAAAGGTCTAAATCGCCGTCACCGTCAATATCTCCGAATGCCGAAACGGAAAATGTTAAACCGGGCAAAGAAGCATTTATGTCTTCAAATGTTTGAGCTTTAGCCGTAAAAGACAAAGCAATCAGAATAAGTAAAATTTTTAGTGTTTTCATATTAATACATTTTGATAAGTAAATATGTAAATTTAAACAAAAATAATATTAAACAAAAATAATTACCAACTACTGCCGGCACCGCCGCCTCCGGAACTTCCGCCGCCCCATGAAGAGCTGCTTCCCGAAGACCAAGACGAACTGCCTCCGCTCCAAGATGAAGAACCGGAACTTGAAGATGATGTTCTGGTTTTTTTAGGAATTGTATACGTTACTCTTCTTGAATAACCGCAATTCGTACATTTATATAAACGTTCTCCGGTCCCTGACGAAGAGTAAGTTGCAGCAGATATTGTTTTGTCGTAGACTTTATAATAAGTTTTATATTTGCACTTCGGGCAAGCATTGTATTTTGAGAACCATCGTTTATATGTCTGAATTAAGACATCGCCTTCTTCCCCGGAAACCCATACATCATAATCAACCGATTTTACGGCTTCTTCTGCAATTTGTCCTTTTTCAAGAAATTTATTATCCTCTTTTTCATTAAGTTTGTGCATAATTTTTCCGGTTTTTGCACTGACACGAGG
>JANTGL010000231.1 GCA_024762915.1 Bacteroidales bacterium
TTCAGGTTTTTGCGTATCTAAATCGACAAATAATAAAATTAATATTGCCGATAATACACCGGTTATTAATCCGATTGTTTTGGCTGAAAAAATATTGTTTGACTTTTGCATAATTTTTATTTTAAATTTGCAATGATGTCCTATCTTGTTGGGATACAATGGGTGGGTATCTCAATATTCTTCAAAATAATAAATGAGACAGCCTGCCGGTCTGTCTCTACAACAGTTATTTGCTATGTTTGTTTAAAGAATTTATCATTATTCCAATTTTCAGGATTTGAGCGAATATAATTTCCTGTCAAAATTAATTCTTTTTTATTTCTGATAATATGATCGTAATAATTATTTTGCCAAGCAAATGATTTATTTCCGACTCCATAAATTTTTCTCGTGCAAGCACCTTTAAATTGACTTATAAATGTTGACAGATTTTTACGTTGACTACCGAAAGAGTTTTTATAATCGGGTGTTTGAGGTATTTTATTTTTGTTTTCATCAGGTAAGCTGATATGACCGATATTTACAATTCCGTGAATATGGTTCGGCATAATACAAAATTCGCTTAAAGATATTTCTTTTCTGATTTTTTCAGATTTATACCATTCTTCTTGAACAATTTTTCCGAAAGTATTTAAAATCATTTCATTGTCAGTGATATGTCCGAACTCACATATATATTTAGCCGTACAAATTGTGATAAAATATACACCTTCCGCAGCATAGTTATATCCTTGCAATCTGTTTGATTTTATATTGTATTTGTTTTTGTATAATTCGGACATATATTCCGAGTTTGTCAATAATTCTTTGAAATGTAATGTCGGTACATCTCTGCAATATTCATCATATTTCTTGTAGAGACAGTCCGGCAGGCTGTCTCTTATGTTTTTTTATTCAACAATCGTCATTTCATCAACCAAACGGGTATCACCGGCAAATTTGTCAATTAAAAATAAGGCATATCGAATATCAAGCGTAATATTTCGGCACATATCCGGATCGTACATAATATCACTCATCGTTCCTTCCCAGTTGCGGTCAAAATTTACGCCTATTAATTCACCGTCAGCATTAATAACCGGACTTCCGGAATTTCCGCCCGTCGTATGGTTCGATGCAATAAAACAAACATGCATTTTGCCGTTTTCTCCGTAGCGTCCGTAATCTTTCTTTTCATAAAGTTCTTTTAATCTTGCCGGAACTTTGTAATCATAAATATCCGGATTATCTTTTTCGATAACGCCTTTTAAAGTTGTGAAATAATCGTATTCCACGCCGTCTTTCGGTTCGTAGGTATCCACATTTCCGTAAGCAACACGCAGGGTGAAATTGGCATCGGGATAAAATACTTTGCTCGTATCGGCTTGCATTAATGCTCTCATATACAGTCGATTCAGCTTATTGATTTGATTGGTATATTTATCGGTATTTACCAAAATTTTCGTGTAATACACATTCACGAAATCATAAAAGAAGTTGTATCCCGGCGTATTTTGAATTTTATCGGAAGTTGCGGAACCGTAACTGTATTTTTCAATAAAATCATTAAATTTTGTTTGGTCAAGATAAAAGGTTTTGGCAAAATAAACATCGGCAAATAAATTAAAAGCCGTTTCCTCATCAATATCAAAATGTTCAAACGGTTTTAAGAAATTAAAAATTTCGGGTTGAAAATCTTTGCCGGCATTTTCGTAATATAATTTCACCAAATTTTTAAAAATCTTAATATCGGTAGTTCTGTTATAATTTTTAAAAAATTTATCGGCATATTTTTTTAAACTTTCGATATCTTTATTCGTAAATTTATCACCTTTACGAAGTAAACCGGCAAGTTTTGAAGAAAGCTTCACACTTTCCATACGCCAAATTGCTTCGTAAAAATATTCTTCTGCCAACTTATAAGGCGTGTATTTTGCATATATTTTTTTGTATTCCGGAAGGAGATACCCGTATTTTGCAATTCGATCTTTGCTGTCTCCGATCCACTCTGTCAATTGTTTTTCTGTTTCCTGTTTTTTTGCAACGGCATTTAAGCGTTTTAAGCCGTTATTTTCACCAATCCATTTTTTCCAATAATTTGAAACTCGAGCATATTTCGATGCATATTTTATTCTGACGGCAGGGTCTTTTTCCATATCAGCAGACATAATATCAATGATATTTTGACGAACTTTTATGCGTTCGGGATTAATTTTATTTTGGATCATATCCACGGCATACGAAGTTAAATATTCCTCCGTTCTTCCGGGATAACCGAAAACCAGCGTAAAATCGCCTTTTTTTACGCCTTTTAAAGAAACCGGAAAATGTTTAATCGGTTTATAAGGTACATTATCTTCCGAATATTCGGCAGGTTGATTGTTTTTATCGGCATAAATGCGAAATAATGAAAAATCGCCGGTATGTCGAGGCCACATCCAATTGTCGGTATCACCGCCGAATTTACCGATTGCAGAAGGCGGTGCACCCACCAATCGAATGTCTTTAAAAACATTCTCGACAAACATAAAATATTGATTTCCGTAAAAAAACGGTTTCACTTTTATTTGATAATGATTGCCTTTTGCAGCATCTTCTTTTATTTGTGTGATATGTGCCTCAATAAGTTTGTTTCTGGCATCTTCCGACATAGCATCCGTAACGCCTTTCAGAACTTGTTCCGTAACATCATCCATTCTGACGAGAAAAGTAACGGTAAGTCCGTCATTGGGAAGTTCTTCTTTGTCGCTCATTGCCCAAAAACCGTCGGTGAGGTAATCATGTTCCAAAGAGCTGTGCGACTGAATGCTGCTGTATCCGCAATGATGATTGGTAATAATCAAACCTCTGTCGGAAATTAACTCGCCTGTGCATCCGCCGCCGAAAATCATCACGGCATCTTTCATACTGGCTTTGTTAACGCTGTAAATATCTTCCGCCGTCAGTTTAAAACCGTGTCTTTGCATATCGGCAATATTGTATTTCTTTAACAACATCGGTATCCACATCCCTTCGTGTGCCTGCAATATCGGGTTTGTTAATAATAAAAATGCAGCAATAAATAATAGGGTTCTTTTCAGCATGATAATAATTTAAAAGTTTAAATTTCAAAGATACATTTTTAGAATTATTTTAGGGAAATTATCCGAGATATTTGTTCGGTTGTGAAAAACTTTTTAACTAAAAACAGTCAATGCATTGATTGTTTTTGTTTAATTTTAATCAATGCATTGATTAATTTAAAGATTAATTGTATATTTGTTTTTTAAAAGAATAAGTAAAATGGATAATTTACAACAATTATTTTACGATAAATATGCACAAACAAAAGCAAATTCTGTTCGTGATTTTATTAATAAAATTGATTGGAACGACAGATTAATAGGAATAAAGGGCAGCAGAGGTGTAGGAAAAACAACGCTCCTTTTGCAATATATTAAAAAGAATTTTAAACCTAATAATAAAGTTCTGTACGTTAGTGCAGATAATTTTTGGTTTACGGAAAATCGTTTATATCAATTAGCAGATATTTTTTATAAGAAAGGCGGACGTTTTTTGGCTGTTGATGAAGTTCATCGCTATCCGAATTGGAGTGCGGAACTAAAAAATATATATGACGATTTTTCGGAATTAAAAGTTGTTTTTACAGGTTCTTCATTGTTGCATTTACATACGGCAAAAGCAGATTTAAGCAGACGAACGGTTATGTATGAAATGCCTGGACTTTCATTCAGAGAATTTTTATTTTTTGAAAAAGGGATTAAATTTCCTGTTTACGAGATTGATGAAATTTTCAAAAATCATATAGAAATTACGGCAGAAATAATTGAACAAATCAGACCTTTGGAATATTTTTCGAATTATTTAAATTATGGTTATTATCCGTATTATTTGGAAAATAAAAAAACATTTCATCAAAAACTTTACACTTCTGTACAAACAGTACTGGAAATTGATATTCCTCAATTTGAAAATATACAAATTTCAAATATTTTTTACCTTAAAAAATTATTGAATATTATCAGTAATTCGGTTCCTTTTAAGCCAAATTTAAGTTCTGTAAGTCAGCGAACGGGAATTGTTGTAAATACCTTAAAAAGGTACATTAAGTTTTTGAGTGATACAGAATTAATAAATTTACTTTATTTTCCGGATAAAGGTATAAACAGTTTAAACAAAGCCGAAAAAATATATTTGAATAATTCAAATCTTATTTTTACTCTTTCTGAAAATATCAGTAATTCAGGGAATATCAGAGAAACATTTTTTATGAACCAAGTAAAGTATCAAAATCAAATTAATGCAACGAAAAAAGGAGATTTTATGATAAATAATAAATATATTGCAGAAATCGGAGGTAAAAATAAACAGCAAAAACAAATTAAGAATATTAAAAACGCTTTTGTTATTAAAGATGATATTCAAATCGGAAATGATAACATTATTCCCTTATGGCTTTTCGGATTTTTATATTAATTTACACTTTAAAATAAAATACCATGCTCAACATTGCACTATTCGGACCCCCGGGAGCGGGAAAAGGAACACAATCGGAATTTTTAATTCATAAATACAACTTGTTTTATATTTCAACCGGTGATTTGTTGAGAAAAGAACTTGCCGCCGAAACCAAACTCGGTTTGCAGGCAAAAGATATTATAGCACAAGGCGGTTTGGTTCCCGATGAAATCATTGTTCAAATTATTGAAAAAACCATTAAAACAAATTCGGATGCCAACGGATTTCTTTTCGACGGTTTTCCGCGAACTTACATTCAGGCCTATATCCTGGAAGGTTTGATGATTAAATTAAATTCCAAT
>JANTGL010000232.1 GCA_024762915.1 Bacteroidales bacterium
AAAACAAATAAAACAAAAATATAAGCGGTAAAATTTTAATATTTATACCCAGTGCGATTAACCCTGATCCTAAAAAATCCTTATTATTAAATAATTGATATAAACCTTCAGCGGTTAACCATAAAATAATAATTGTTATTTGACCGAGAATTAAATTATGATTTAAAAAACCTGCCGATATAAAAAAAAGACCTGATAAAAAATATAATCGTTTTCTTTTTTCAGGTATGTACTTTTTAATGATAATAAGATTTAGTAATTGCCATAGACGAAAAACAACCGAAAAATTAACAAGTGCCCACAATATACGTGCTGAATAGCTGTTTAAAAAAGATAATGGAGAAAGAATTAATGCAAATAACGGACTGTACAGATAATTGGGATATAAGTTTTCATTATTCAGTAATCTTTGCGAAGCTCTCAAATAAATATTTATATCATTACCGCCAGTATATGCCTTAAAAATTGCATAAATAAAAAATATTGCAAAAAGAAAAACATAAACTGCAGATTGATAATTTAATCGATATTTTTTCACAATATATTATTTAACTTTCGTAACTTTCAACATATTTGTTTTGTGTGAAATATGCATCGGTGTGCTGGCAACATGAATCACATAATCTCCCGGTCTCAACATCTTTTTTTCTTTTAAAATACTGATTGACAGACCAATTGCATCATCAACATTTGATACTTCACTAAAATGAACAGCTTTAACTCCCCATAATAATGATAAAACGCTCAATAACTCTTTATGACGCGTAAAAGCATAAATATCAGCTTTGGGTCTGTAACCGGAAATGGTCGATGCCGTACTGCCTTTTTCGGTAAAAGTAATAATTGCCTTAGCTCCTACTCGTTCTGCCATTATGGATGCACTGTAACACACATTATCGCGTAAAAATCTCGGCGAATCCGGCTTCGGAGGTAACCCTCGATTATAATTATATCTGAATTTCTCCGTATTCTGAATAATTCGATGCATACTTTCAATAACCTGAACAGGGTATTTACCCACGGAAGTTTCACCGCTGAGCATCACCGTATCCACACCGTCAATAACGGCATTTGCCACATCATTGGCTTCGGCACGCGTCGGGCGGAAATTAGTAATCATACTTTCCATCATTTGCGTAGCAATAATTACGGGTGTTGACGCATCAATACATTTTTCGACAATTTCTTTTTGAAGCAAGGGAACCGTATCAAAAGGCATTTCAACTCCTAAATCACCTCTGGCAACCATTACGGCATCTGTTTCGGCAATGATAGCATCCAAATTTTTGATTGCTTGCGGTTTTTCAACTTTTGAAATAACGTAAGTATTTTTTCGCTTACGCTTTATAAGTTGCTTTAATTCAATCACATCACTAACTTCTCGAACAAAGGAAAGTGCCAGCCAATCAACATTTTGGCTTAATGCATATTCGGCATCCGAAACATCTTTTTCGGTTAAACTCGGCAATGAAATATTTGTATGCGGCAAATTTACACCTTTTTTAGAAGCCAAAAAACCGCTGTGAATAACTTTTGCTTTTACCGTATCTTTTTTGTTGGTTTCGACAACTTCCAATTTAATTTTTCCGTCATCAATCAGAATACTGTCATCGACTTCCACATCTTCCGAAAATTCGGTATAACTCATATAAACTCTTTTTTCATCACCCATGATTTTTTCATTGGTAAATTCCAAGATACTGTTCTTTTCCAAAAAAACTTTTCCGTTTTTCATTTCTCCCACTCTTAATTTGGGTCCTTGCAAATCGGCAAGTATAGCAACATCAGCACCGGTTTCTTCATTCAGTTCACGAATGGTTTTTATGATTTCGCCGGCTGCTTCGTGGCTGCTGTGCGAAAAATTAATACGGCAAACATCCAATCCTGCCTTAAACATTTTTAGTAAAATTTCTTTACCGGATGATGCCGGTCCGAGTGTTGCAATGATTTTTGTTTTTGATTCGTCAAATGTCATTTCTTTGTGAGTTAAAAGTTTAAAGGTAAAAGAAAAAAGATGAGAGTTGAAAGTGAAGGTGTTATTCTTTTGATTTTTCGTATTCTACTTGTGCTTGTTTAATTAAGATTTCAATATCCTCATCGTTTTGAACCTTTTCGTCCGTTTTTTCAACTTCCGAATTTAATTCTTCTTCTTGTTCCGAAAGTTTTGATTTTACATTATCAACCGTTTCTTTAAATTTTTCGGCACCTTTGGATTTAACTTTATTCAGAAAATTCATTAATTGTTCGGCATGTTTCTCAATTTCGGCTTTTTTATATAAATCTGCCGTTCCTTCTTTTACGGCTTGCGAAAATTCTTTAAATTCTTTGTTGAAAATTTCTAAGGCTTTTTTTCCTTTATCATTGATATCTTTTGATACTTCTTTAAAGCTTTCTTTTAATTCTTCATTCAATTTTTCATTATCTTCATCGCGCTTACGTTTTCTTTCAAGGATATCGCCGTCGCGATACTCAACTTCTTTTTTCCAAGATGACAACAAATCTTTTGCCTCATCCATTAATGATTTTTTTGCCATAATTTTGATATTTTTCTCAAATATATAAGATATTCGTTTTTCATAAAAATATTTTTGGTGCATAAAAAAACTGCTACAATTTTTTGTAACAGTTTTTACTCAGGATAACATAAATTATTTACCGATTAATACAAACGGGCTCCAAAAAAACGGATGCGCATATTTGCCTTCTTTAATTAATTCCAACTTTGCTTTTGAAAGTGGTTCCGCAAAATTTTTCTTTTTATTATTTAATATGTTTTTATAAAAATTGACCATCAATTGACTTGTACTTTCATCCGATACTTGCCAAAGCGAAACAACAATATTTTTACTTCCTGCATAAAGTAATGCCCGAGTTAATCCGATAACACCTTCGCCTTCGGCTATCTTGCCTAATCCTGTCTCACAAGCTGAAAGAACTGTTAAATCTGCATTTAGTTCCAAATTATAAATTTCACCTGAAAAAAGGATATTATCTTCCGCACTTGTTGTATCTTGTGCCAAAAGGATACAGGAAAGTTCCGGTTTATCTTCATTAACCATACCGTGTGTCGCAATGTGCAAATATTTATAATCTTTTAAAGCACCCGATTTAACAAATTTTTCATTAGCAAATTTATGCGTTTTTAAAAGCGCTTTTTTATTATTTTCTTCGAATATTTTGAAAATATTTTCGGTTTCTTTTTCACTTCCGGGTAAAGGAGAAATATATGATCCGTCTCTTAACCAAGCTCTTGTATTTAATTTCCCTTTTTCATCTGTTGAGTTTTTCTCGATTAATTGCCTTGTTCTTAAATTTGTCCCCGAAATACTGTCATTATCAAAGACAGGTGCTAATGCCAACCAATCACCTATATCCCGAAACTCAGGTTTATCTTTTGTTTTCGGATTTGTTTCATAAAATAAGTTTGCAGAATACGAATAGCTTATATTAAAATCTTTAACTAAAAAAGGCATTTCGGAAAAATATGATGTATTATTCCAATCTGTCCATTCCGCATTATATTTTTCAGTCAACAGTGCTTCAAAAGGAATTGCCGATAATTCTCCGTCGGGAATAATTACCAAGTTATTAATTTTTGAAAATACATTTCTTTTTAATCTCTTTTGGATTTTACCGGGAAGTAACAAATGATATAATTCATCTGCATCAATAATATATTCTTTCGCTATACGACTGTCATTATTGATGTATGCATCCTGCAATAAATAAGCATCGGAAATATTTGATCTGAAACGTTTTAACATATTTAAATATTTTTCATTCACAGGAATGGTTTCAATGATAAGTTTTTTGGGTGAAATAAAATAAACAACAAGTGTTGTATCAGCTAAAAAATAACTTACAATTCCGGTATTCTTATCCAAAACAGTCTGTATATCTTTTATATTTTTTTGAAATCCCGAATATTTCAAATTATGATATTTCGGATATTGCTTTTCAAAAGTTGAAATTAATGTATCATAAGTTCGATTTAAATCGAATAATTTATTTAAGAATTCAGATTGTTCGGTACTATCCGTTGATTCTGCCAACAATTTTTTATAATATGAGATATCAATCTGAATATTTTTTTCATTCTTTAACAAACTGTCCGGAATTCCGGCAAATTTTTGGGCTTCGGTACCTGCTAATGCTTCTAATAAAACAGATGCTTTATTTTTTTCGGAATACAAAAATGCCATTTCAGAATATTTATTTTTCTCTGCTTTTGTTTCTACCAAATTACTTAAAAGCAAACAAGTTGAAACCATTCCTTTATACAAATCGGTTGTTTTTGAAGCAATTAATAATTTATCTTCTTTTGATGCGGTTGTTTTTTTTGCTCTGCTGAGAATTGTGTCACATACTTGGAAATGACTTAAAGCCGATTTATAACATTCAATATTTGAAACGGGTTTAAAAACTTCAGGAAAAGTCGACAGCAATTCAGCTTTCATTAATAATGAAGCATAGTAATCGTGCCAACTGTAGTAATCTTCAGAAGGCGGAGATACCAAAAAATTTGCCGTATCAGTAAACAAATGATTATTGCAAACTAAGGCTTTCTGAAAATACCTTACGGCAATTTGAGGTTGATTTGAAAATTTGTATGTATCGGCTATATCATTATACAAAATTGCCATATTTACACTATTTTTTCCGTAATTTAAAGCGACAACAGGTTTTGCTTTATTAAACAAACTTATTGCTTTTTCATAATTTCCGAGTTTAGTCTCAACAACACCCATATTTAAATACATCATTCCTATGCTGTAATGATT
>JANTGL010000233.1 GCA_024762915.1 Bacteroidales bacterium
ATAAGAAAACGTTCAAATCACGTTACTTTATATATTGACAGTAAAGAAAATAAATAATGGGACAAAAAATAAATCCGATAAGTAACAGACTGGGTATCATAAGAGGATGGGATTCTAATTGGTTCGGCGGAGATAAATATGCCGACAAAATTTTGGAAGACAGCAAAATTCGAAAATACCTTAAAACACGTTTGGCTAAAGCCGGTGTTTCCAGAATTATTATTGAAAGAACTTTAAAACTCGTCACGGTTACTATTACGACATCACGTCCCGGTATTATTATCGGTAAAGGCGGTCAAGAGGTTGATAAATTAAAAGAAGAGTTAAAAAAAGTCACCGGAGGAAAAGATATTCAAATTAATATATTTGAAATAAAAAAACCGGAACTTGATGCCGTTATTGTTGCCGAAAATATCGCAAAACAAGTTGAAGGGAACATTGCGTACCGAAGAGCTGTCAGAATGGCTATTTCTTCTACCATGCGTATGGGGGCCGAAGGAATTAAAGTTTTAGTAGCAGGAAGATTAAACGGTGCGGAAATGGCTCGTAATGAAATGTATAAAGAAGGACGAACACCTCTTCATACTTTAAGAGCCGATATTGATTATTATAATGCCGAGGCACTTACGAAAGTAGGTCTTATCGGAATTAAAGTTTGGATTTGCAGAGGTGAAAAATTCGGAAAACAAGATTTAACACCGAATTTCAGTAAACAATCTAAAAAAAGACCTCAACATTCTGGAGGAAATAAAAGAAGAAGAAGAAATTAATTTAACAGAAAAGTTATTTTAAAATGTTACAACCAAAGAAAACAAAATTCAGAAAACAACAAAAAGGGAAAATGAAAGGTAATTCCCATCGCGGAACAACCATTGCATTTGGCTCGTTTGCCATTAAATCCCTTGAAACTGAATGGCTTACAGGAAGACAAATTGAAGCAGCACGTCAAGCTGTTACAAGATATATGAAACGTGAAGGTAATATATGGATTCGTATTTTCCCCGATAAACCGGTTACTAAAAAACCCGCAGAGGTTCGTATGGGTAAAGGTAAGGGTGAACCCGAATTGTTTGTAGCACGAGTACAACCCGGCAGAATTTTATTCGAAGCCGACGGTGTATCGGAAGCAGTTGCTCGAGAAGCAATGAGATTAGCGGCACAAAAACTTCCTGTAAAAACAAAGTTTATTGTAAGAAGAGATTATACTGAAAACCTTTAATATTGTATATCGTTTAAAACTAATACGCAATGAAAAATTCTGAAGTAAAAGAATTATCAACAAAGGAGTTGATGGAAAGATTGGAAAATGAAAACGGAAATTTGTTAAGTTTAAGAATGAACCATAAAATTTCTGATCTTGATAATCCGCAACAAATAAAAGAATCTAAAAGATTTATCGCTCGTTTAAAAACGGAGTTAAGAAAAAGAGAATTAAACGAAACGAAATCTTAATTTGATATAATAATAATATGGAACAAAGGAATTTAAGAAAAGAAAGAACAGGAATTGTTACCGGTGATAAAATGCAAAAAACAATTACCGTAGCCGTAAGAACAAGATACAAACACAAGATTTACGGTAAATTTATGACAAAAACAAAAAAGTATATTGCTCATGATGAGGAAGATACATGTAAATTAGGAGATGTTGTCAAAATTGCGGAAACAAGACCTATGAGCAAAAGAAAAAAATGGAGATTAGTTGAAATTATTGAAAGAGCTAAGTAATCATGATACAACAAGAAAGCAGATTAAATGTTGCTGATAACAGCGGAGCAAAAGAAGTTTTGGTTATCAGAGTATTAGGCGGAACAAAAAAACGATACGCTACCATTGGTGATCAAGTCGTAGTTACCGTGAAAAGTGCTATTCCGGCAGGCGAAATTAAAAAAGGTACCGTAACAAAAGGTGTCGTTGTTCGAACTAAAAAAGAAATTCGCAGACCCGACGGTTCCTATATCCGTTTTGACGATAATGCCGTAGTTCTTTTAAACGCAACGGGAGAAATGAGAGGTACTCGTGTTTTCGGTCCGATACCCAGAGAATTACGTAAAACCAATATGAAAATTATTTCATTAGCACCTGAAGTTATATAAATTGAAAATACAAGTTTGATGCAAAAGAAAACACATATAAAAAAAGGGGATATTGTTTTTGTTAATTCAGGAAATGATAAAGGCAAAAAAGGTCGTGTATTAATGGTTAACAAAGAAAAATATAAAGCAATTGTTGAAGGTGTTAACATTATTTCAAAACATACAAAACCAAATGCTAAATATCCTGAAGGCGGTATCATTAAAGAAGAAGCAGCAATTCATATTTCAAATCTGAATGTGATTTGTCCGGAAACAAGTGTTCCGACAAGAATCGGAAGAAAAGTTAACAGTAACGGAAAATTAGTACGTTATTCTAAAAAGTCTAACAACCAACAAGAGATTAAATAATGGAAAAGAGAATTCCGACATTAAAGAAAAAATTTAAGGAAGAAATTACTCCCGCATTACAAAAAGAGTTTAATTACACTAGTGTCATGCAAGTTCCGAGATTAGAGAAAATAGTCTTAAATCAAGGAATCGGGCAAGGTGTTGCCGATAAAAAAATTATTGCAACAGCTCAGGAAGAATTAACCTTAATCGGCGGTCAAAAAGCAATTCAAAGAATTTCTAAAAATAATATTTCAAACTTTAAATTACGTGAAGGTATGGCAATCGGTGTATCGGTTACATTACGAAAAGACAGAATGTATGAATTTTTAGAAAAACTTCTTGTTGTTGCTATTCCCAGAATAAAGGATTTTAAAGGAGTTTCCGGTAAATTAGACGGAAGAGGCAATTATACATTGGGTATTGAAGAACAATTTATTTTTCCTGAAATAGAACTCGATAAAATCGACAAAATTTTAGGAATGAATATTACATTCGTTACAACTGCTAATACCGACGAAGAAGGTTATGCATTATTAAAACAATTCGGATTTCCTTTTAAAAAATAAGAAATATGGCTAAAGAATCAATGAAAGCTCGTGAGCGAAAAAGACAAAAACTTGTTGACAAATACGCAGAAAAAAGAGCAAAACTAAAAGCTGAAGGTGATTGGGAAGGATTACAAAAATTACCTAAGAATTCATCTAAAGTTCGTTTGCACAACAGATGCAGCATCACGGGCAGACCAAAAGGTTATATGAGGCAATTCGGAATTAGCAGAATTACATTCAGAGAAATGGCTTCCGAAGGTTTAATACCCGGAGTTAAAAAAGCAAGTTGGTAAAAAATAATATTTAAAATAATTAGTAATGATTACAGATACTGTTGCAGATTACCTTACACGAGTTAGAAATGCGGTTATGGCAAAACATAAAGTTGTCGAAATTCCGGCTTCTAATTTAAAAAAAGCAATAACAAAGTTATTATTTGATCAAGGATATATCTTAAGTTATAAATTCGAAGATGATAATAAACAAGGTATAATTAAAATTGCTTTAAAGTATCATCCGAAAACCAAAGTGCCGGCAATTCATAAACTTGAACGTGTAAGTACACCGGGATTAAGAAAATATACTTCGGCAGTTGATATGCCGAGAGTTTTAAACGGATTAGGAATAGCTATTATCTCAACTTCTAAAGGTGTTATGACCAATAAAGAAGCAGCACTCAATAAATTGGGTGGTGAGGTTTTATGTTATGTATATTAAAAATAAAATTTGAAATAATATAAAAGATGTCAAGAATAGGTAAATTACCGGTGATTATTCCGGATGGTGTAAAGATTGATGTTTCTGATGATAACACAGTTACCGTAAAAGGTAAATTGGGTGAATTATCTCAAAAAATACATAAAGATATTAAACTTGAGATTGAAGGAACAACAATTAACTTAACACGCCCCTCAGATTCAAAAGAACATAAATCTTTTCACGGATTATCAAGAGTATTGGTGAATAACATGATTGAAGGTGTTTCTAAGGGATTTGAAAAGAAATTGGAAGTTATCGGTGTTGGCTACAGAGCAGCTGCGAATGGGCAATTATTAGAATTAAATGTCGGGTATTCTCATCCGATTGTTTTACAACTTCCGGATGAAGTAAAAGCAGAAGTTCAACAAGAAAAAAGACAAAATGCTTTTATTACTCTTAAAAGTTTTGATAAACAATTACTGGGAGAGGTTGCCGCAAAAGTAAGATCTTTCAGAAAACCCGAACCTTATAAAGGAAAAGGTATACGTTATGTTGGTGAATATGTAAGAAAAAAAGTCGGAAAAGCAGCAGCAGAATAATATTTATTATAAAAAGAATTAAAAAATGGCTTTATCAAAAAGAGACAGAAGATTACGAATTAGAAAACGTATCAGAAAAAGAATTAGCGGAACTGCTGAAATACCGAGAATGTCAGTATTCAGAAGTAACAAGCATATTTATGTACAATTGATTGATGATATTTCCGAGAAAACTGTAATTGCGGCATCTTCTGCCGATAAAGGTTTAATTGAAAATAATAAAGCAAAAAAAGAAGAAATTGCGGCAATTGTCGGTAAAAAAATTGCTGAAAAAGCAAAAGATAAAAAAATCTCAAAAATTGTTTTCGATCGTGGCGGATATTTATATCACGGCAGAGTTAAAGCTTTAGCCGATGCAGCCAGAAAAGAAGGACTTAAATTTTAACAGACATGTCAAAAACTAAAGAAAAACAAGTTAGAAATACAGATTTAGAATTAAAAGACAGATTAGTTGCGATTAAACGTGTAACTAAAGTAACAAAAGG
>JANTGL010000234.1 GCA_024762915.1 Bacteroidales bacterium
TAACTTTTATCCAAATTTTTTACGACGGTTTTCAGTTCGCTGATACGTTTTTGATTATTCACATAGTCGTCAATGGTTGTAAAGGCATTTGACAAACCGACAATTCCGAACAAAATAAGAAAAACACCGAGCAGAACGGGAAGTTTTGAAATAATTCCCATAAATGCTTTAATCAGTTCGCTGAAAAAAATGTACAATCTTTCGAAGAAAGAAGGTCGTAAATTTCTGCTGATTGCTTCGTGAGCCAATTTTCTTACTCTCATTGAGTTATAAATAGTGAAGCCCAAATAAAGAATTAAGAAAAAGAGTAAAAGCAGAAAACCCGTTTTGGTCGTAAACAGAAATAAAATAAAATCCGAAACCGGTTTCAGAAACCAATTAATTTGTTGTAATAATTCTTGTGAGTTGCCCATTTTATTGAGTTATAAGTTATGAGTTAAAAGTATAAAGTTGAACATTTTTGCATTGTTCACTATACATTATTAATTATTCATTATTTAAATGTCTTCGGTAACTTCAATCCCGCCTTTTGTGTGAATAACAATTTTATAGATATGATTTACCTGAAATTCATTTAATTTAGCAATATCCTGTACCATACTTCCGTAAATGCCTTTAATATCTTCGGTTTTGCCTTCTTTAATCTTTCCGAAAAGTTCGGTCATTAAATCGATGTATTCTTCATCGCCTCCGTTTGTAGTCATCGTTTGCGGAAATCCGTGATCATCATAATACTTAAAAAGTGAAAGACCGTTTTTTGCAGGTATTTTATTTGTAAATATTTTAACGGGAAATGCTATGTTGTAATCTTTTTTTATCGGTACCACATTAAAATCAAAAGATAATTCTTGTCCTTGCAAACTTATTGTGTCTGAAGTAAATTCGACAGAGTCTTGGTCGTAAAATTTAACCGCAAAAGAAATATCAGTCGTGTCTTTTTTTAAGATTTTAAATCGCATCGGCACGGTTTCTTTTTTCAGAAAATTAACTTTGTCTTCCAATTTTGCAATCTTTTTTTCTTGTTGCGGTATCAGATAATCTTTACCGTAGTATGTAGCTGCCGCAATAACTCCTATAATAAGAATTATAATTAATATTTTTCCTTTCATTTTTCTGTTGTTTAAATGTTTATAATTATCAATTGTCAATTATCAATTGTCAATTATCAATTATCAATTGAAAACCGTCATACGCCATATTAATATGTTTCGGTAAATTTCTGATATCTTCGTGTTCATAACTTAATTTATGACTTATATGTGTTAAAAAAGCTTGTTTCGGTTTCACTTCTTCAATAATGTCAATTGCTTCTTCCAAATTAAAATGCGAAACGTGTTTTTTTCGTCTTAATGCATTAATTACAAGTGTATCAAGATTTTTAAGCTTTTCTTTTTCTTGACTGCTAATATAATTCATATCGGTGATATAGGCAAAATTTTTAATGCGATATCCGAAAACCGGCAGTTGCATATGCATTCCCCTTACCGGAATTATTTCCGTTTCATCAATAAAAAAAGGTTTGTTTTCAATATTAATAAAATTCATTCGCGGAATACCGGGATAATCTTTGCGTTCTTCCACATAGGCAAAATCTCTTGATTTTAGGGCATCACAAACGCGTTTCTCGGCATAAATATCCATCGGTTTTTTTTGGATGTAATTGAATGCACGCACATCATCCAATCCGCCGATATGATCTTTGTGTTCGTGGGTGAGTAAAATGGCATTTAAATGCTTGACCTTTTCACGAAGCATTTGTTGCCTGAAATCAGGTCCCGCATCAATCAGAATATTTTTACCGTTTATGTTAATAAGAACCGAACTTCTTAAGCGTTTTTCTTTCGGATTTTGCGATGAACAGACTTCACAATCACATCCGATCATAGGCACGCCTTGCGATGTTCCGGTTCCGAGAAATGTTATTTTCAATGTTTTTGTTTAAATAAATTCAAAATTTTACGCTAAATTATTATTTTTGATGTTCTTTGCAAAGCAATATTATGTTTATGAAAAAGTTTTTTATTCTTATAATTGTTTTTCTGTCTTTTATATATAGTAATATTAAAGCGCAAGTTGATACAGAATATAATTATTTTTCAATTTCAGCAGGAATTATAAACAGTTTCGGCAGTTTTCATCAAATAGGAGAAACTTCAAAATTTGTATCTGCCGGCAAAGATTTAGAAGAACTTATTTCAAAAAACAGATTTCATTTCTCATATAATTTTTCTTTAAACGGCGGAGTTTATTTTCATCATGATTTAAAGAATAATAATTGGGGATTTGTAACCGGTTTAAAGTATCAAAATTTTAAATTTAATTCAATATATTATACTGCTCTTTCAGATATAAAAATTATTGAAACAACTAAAGTAAATTCATTTTCTTTGCCTTTATATATTAAATACGGTAAAAAGTTTTATGAAAAGATGAATTATTCTTTTGCGGGTGCTCAATTAAATTACAATTATTCACTGAAACAAATTTTTAAATCGGAAATTCAAATATCCGATGTAAAATTTGATAAAATATTTTTTAAGCAATTTACACCCGGTTTTTTTATCGGATATAATTACGGTTTTTTAAATTTAAAATTTGAATATTATCCGGTTTCTTTTATTGATATTGAGGTAATTGATAACGCAAAAAATATTTTATTTTTTTCTTTAAATATTAATGTTTTTCCGAATAGTAGAATTTACCGACCTATACCTTTATTCGGTTGGTTTAAACTTTTATTTAAATAAAATAAATAAGAAATAATATTAGTAAAATAATCGTTAAAATACAAAAAAGTATTAATTAAGGTTGTTTGATAGTTTTTATTTAGTATATTTGTATTATATAAGCATGAGCATGATAAAAAATATTTCTAAAAAACAAGTAATTGAAAGAATAAAATTTGAAAATCCTTGGTGGGTTACGGGTCATATCGAAGATGATTATAACGATATGTCACGAAGATTATACTTTGAATTATTTAAACCTCTTGTATATGAGAAAGATATAAGACGGGCTGTTGTGTTAATGGGGCCCCGTAGGGTAGGGAAAACGGTTATGCTTTTTCATATGATAGAAGATATGATTTTATCAGGAATTAATCCCAAGAAAATTATATTTATTACCATAGAAAACCCTGTTTATAATAATATTGAATTAGAACAATTATTTTTATATGCCAAAGAAGCAACCGGACTTGAAGATAAAAATGATTGGTATATAATTTTTGATGAAATACAATATTTTAGAAATTGGGAACAGCATTTAAAAATTTTAGTTGACAGTTACAGAAAGGATAAGTTTGTTGTGTCGGGATCGGCTGCTGCTGCATTGAAATTCGCAAGTAATGAAAGCGGTGCCGGAAGATTTACGGATTTTTTATTACCGCCTTTGACGTTTAACGAATATATTTCTTTGAAAAGTTTAGATAGTATTATAACAGGAAATAGAATTAAAAAACAAAAATATATTTGCGAATTTTATTCCACATCACATCTTAATGAACTCAATAAACATTTTATAGATTATATTAATTACGGCGGATATCCGGAAGTTATTTTTTCGGATAAAATACAGGCAAATCCCGGCAGATATATCAGACAAGATATTGTTGATAAAGTATTATTAAGAGATTTACCGAGTTTATACGGAATAAATGATACCAGAGAATTAAATTCGCTGTTTACGACAATTGCATATAACAGCGGAGGAGAATTTTCTCTTGAAAATTTAAGTAAACAATCTCAAGTGCCAAAGTCAACCTTAAAAAAATATATTGATTATCTTGAAGCGGCTTATCTGATTAAGCGAGTAAAAAGAATTGATCAAAGCGGTAGAAGGTTTAAAAGAGATAACTTTTTTAAAATATATTTAACAAATCCTTCATTAAGAAGTGCTTTATTTGCACCAATTTCGGCAACGGATGAAATGATAGGTAATATGGTTGAAACTGCCGTATTTGCTCAATGGATGCATCAAGATTGGTTTACTCCTTGGTATGCAAGATGGCAAAACGGTGAAGTAGATATGGTCGGCTTAGATGATTTAACTTTAAAACCGAATTGGGCGTTGGAAATAAAATGGTCAGACAGATATTTTAATAAACCGAATGAGTTAAAAAGTTTATATAAATTTTGTAAGGAAAATAATTTGAAAGACCCGATTGTTACTACAATTAATAATGAAGGAAACAAAATTTATAAAGATTTAGAAATTCAATTTTTACCGGCATCTGCTTACGCATATACTGTAGGGAAAAATACGCTTGAAAGAAAAAAAACTAAATAAAGTACTTGTGATAAAAAGAAAAATAATAACCCTTCTGATTGTTTCTGTTATAACCGTTAATAACTTTGCTCAAATAAATATCGGCGGTGTTCCTTTGAGTTTTAAACAGAATAATTTTGTAAAATCTAATTCGGAAATTCCGAAAATTTATTTGCCGAAACAAAATAATAAAATATTGCTTGAAGAAGCCAAAAAAGATGACGCAAAAGATAAACCTTGGCAATTCGGGAAAAATATTTATGTTGATATTGACTTAAAAAAGTATGCTCTTATTGATAATTTGCCTGAGGGAAAATTATTTTTTTTAATGATAATTTCGGAAAATGCTTTAACGATTAATTTAAAATTCAGTAAATTTAAAATTCCCGATAAGGCAAGTTTATATATTTATAATTCTGAAAAAACAGATATTTTAGGCGGATTTACTGCTTCCAATATGCAAAAGAGC
>JANTGL010000235.1 GCA_024762915.1 Bacteroidales bacterium
AATATTGATTTAACGGCAGCAAGCGAAAACGGTATTGTTGCAATGAACACACCCGGACAAAATTCCAATGCCGTTGCCGAACTTGCCCTCGGATTAATGGTTTTTACGGCAAGAAGTAAATATAACGGAAAATCAGGCAGTGAACTTAAAGGTAAAAAACTCGGAATTCATGCTTACGGAAATGTCGGAAAACTTGTGGCAAAAATTGCACAAGGTTTCAGTATGGATGTTTTTGCTTTTGATGCTTTTGTTCCGAAAGAAATTATTGAAGCTGACGGGGTAAAAGCGCTCGATTCTGCCGATGAGCTGTATTCAATTTGCCAATATGTTTCGCTGCATATCCCTGCAAATGAGGACACTAAACAATCTATTGATTACGAGCTTCTTTCAAAAATGCCTGAGGGTGCAACTTTAGTTAATACTGCGAGAAAAGAAGTTATTCATGAAGATGAATTGTTAAAGTTAATGGCTGAAAGAGATGATTTTAAATATGTTTCCGACATTGCTCCCGATAAAAAAGCTGTATTTGAAGAAAAATTTGCCGATCGAGTATTCTTTACACCTAAAAAAATGGGTGCTCAAACCGTTGAAGCAAATTTGAATGCTGCATTAGCATCGGCAAAACAAATTATTAACTTCTTTGAAAACGGGGATACAACGTTTCAAGTTAATAAATAATTCTTTAAGCTGTCTGATTTTTTTTATCAGGCAGCTTAAATTAAAAAATGAAAGAGAAAAACAAACATATCGCAAATCTGATAAAAAAAAACATTCTTGAAATTGATAAGAATGCTGAAGTTATATTGTACGGTTCAAGGGCAAGAGGTGACGATAATAAGAATTCTGATTGGGATATTTTGGTTTTAACAAATTATCCCGTCAATTATACTATTGAAAGCAAATTTATTGAAAATCTTTATAAATTGGAATTAGAAACAGGAGAAGTTTTTTCAATATTTGTTTATTCCAAAGAAGAATGGAATACCAAGCAAAAAATAACACCTTTTTATGATAATGTTTCAAATGAAGGGATTTTATTATGACTCCGGAAGAAAGAAAAGAATATATAAAATACAGAATTGAAACTGCTTATAAATCTTATGAAGCAGCAATTGTTTTGCTTAAAAATAAATTTATGAGTGCTGCTCTTAACAGATTGTATTATTCTGTATTCTATATTGTTAATGCTCTCCTTGTAAAAAACGGAATTATAACAAAAACACATAACGGCATTAAACAACAATTTTCCTTAAATTTCGTAAAAAAGGGAATAATTGATGAAAAATACGGAATTATTTTATCAAAACTTTCTAATCTCAGACAAAAAGCCGATTACGGAAATTATTTTGAAGCCGATAAAGAACTTGTTGTTTCATTTCTTGAACCTGTTAAAGATATGATTAATGAAATTGAAAAATTATTAACTGATTAAAAAATAAAATTATGTCAATATTAAAACCCTTTAAAGGAATACGACCAAGAGTTGATTTAGCCGAAAAAGTTGCATCGCGACCTTACGATGTATTAAATTCTGCCGAAGCAAGAAAAGAAGCTGAAGGAAACCCTTATACTTTTTTGCATGTGAATAAACCTGAAATTGATTTACCCGAAGATATCGACATTCATTCGGCACCGGTTTATGAAAAAGCAAAAGAAAATTTTGAACGCATGTTTAAAGAAGGTTTTTTTGTTCAAGACGAAAAAGCTTGCTATTATATTTATGCTCAAACCATGTTCGGTAAAACGCAATACGGATTGGTTGCCGGTGCTGCCGTTGAAGATTATGTCAACGGAATTATTAAAAAACACGAATTAACTCGTCCCGACAAAGAAGAAGATCGAATGAACCATGTGCGCATTTCGAACATTAATGCCGGACCGGTTTTCTTTGCATACAGAGATAATGCAAAAATCGATAAAATTGTTTCTGAAAAAACTACTGATAAACCCGAATATGATTTTACTTCTGAAGACGGTGTCAGACATCAAATGTGGATTATAAATAATGAAGAAATCGTTAAAAATATTGAACACATCTTTGCTCACGAGGTTGAATATATTTATGTTGCAGACGGTCATCACAGAACGGCAGCAGCTGCACTTGTCGGAAAAGAACGCCGAGAACAAAATCCAAATCATACCGGAGACGAAGAATACAACTTCTTTTTATCGGTAAATTTTCCTGAAAGTCAATTAACAATTATTGATTACAACCGTGTTGTAAAAGACCTCAACGGATTAAGTAAAAATGAATTTATCGAAAAGTTAAAAGCAAGTTTCGATATTGAAAATATGGGCAGCAAAGAATACAAACCTGCCAAACTGCATGAATTTTCAATGTATTCAGACGGTGAATGGTATAAATTAACGGCCAAAGAAGGAACTTTTAAAGAAGATGATCCGGTTGGTGTTTTGGATGTGACTATATTAACCGAACAAGTTTTAGCACCGTATCTTAATATTAAAGATTTACGTCGTTCCGATCGCATTGATTTTGTCGGAGGAATAAGAGGTTTAGTTGAACTTAAAAAACGAGTTGATTCCGGTGAAATGAAAGTTGCCTTTGCTTTATATCCCGTTTCCATGAAGCAACTTATGAACATTGCTGATAATGATATGATTATGCCTCCCAAAGTAACTTGGTTTGAACCGAAATTACGAAGCGGGATGATTATTCACAGCTTAGAAAACTAAATTTTAATTCTAAAAGATTATTTCTATAAAAAAAACTCCCGATAATCGGGAGTTTTTTAGTTCAGTAAGTTATTCAAATTAAAAACCATTCCGACATTAAAATGCATTCCTGAAGTTAATAAGGCATTATTTTCATATCTCGGTTTGTTATCATAAAATGAAAAACCCGGACTGACTTCAAATTGTATTTTATCGTTTCCGGTTCTGAAAAAATAATACACACTAAAAGAATTAAAAAAATTATTTTCATCTGCTTTTTCAGTAATTATATAATCAATGTAATCGTAATATCCTTGTTCTTCATTCCAAACTTCTTCCCATTTATATTCATTAGAAATACCGCTGACATGATAATTATGATAGGCATACCTCAATGACAGACCCTGCTCTTTAATTCTTTTATGACGCCTTCTCTTTTTTTGATATTTAAAACCGGCATTATATTGTAAAAAATATTGAACAAATTCGGTTTGAAAATAACCCGTTTTTTCATAATGATTTTTTTGGTCATAGGCTGCATTACCCGTTCCGATTCCAAACATTATATTATTTGCAAATTTATTTTTGCTCCCGTAATAACCGAATGCAACTTCAAAATTATTTGGTGTTTTCTTATAAAACATACTGTCATAATCATGTATATAATTGTTTCTTTCAAAAGAAATATTACCTGAAGACGAAAATAAAACATGGTTTGTAAGTGCATAAGTATAACTTCCGCCGGCTTCGTTAAAATTTGCCTGAGCAGATATTTTGTTTTCGCCTTCTTTCGTGACTAGAGGAACCGTTGTTCCGGAAGGAATATTATAAGTATAACATCCGGATAATATAAAGATAAAAAAAACACTTATACCGGTAATTGATTGTTTATTCTTCATTTTTTTCTGCCTTAAATTTTAGTTCTTTTCTTCTGAATATTTTCTTAATAAGAAATACTGACAATAAAATAAGTCCTGTCAATCCGCTTAGAAAAATAAGAACACCGAGAGCTTCAAAACCGTTGCAAATAACGGCACATGCTAAAATTGCTAACCCTAAGGTTGCAGCCAAACTCAGAAGTATTATTAATGCAAATTTTAAAGCAAAAGAATTCGTTTCGGGAGTATTCTTTTTCAATACAATCTTAATTTTTGTTTTAGCTTTTTGTTTAAATAGACTTACTATTCGAAGCTTTTTATTTTTCTGAGTATCAAGTTTAATCAATTGCAATTTAACAATTTTAGAATTAGCAGGATTTGCAACAGACTGCTTTTGAGATTGATAATCAGATGCTATCACATTTTGTAAGAACCAAATTGAAGAAGATTTATCGGAATAATTCAAATTTGAAGCATATAAAATCATTATAAAAGCTGATACAGCAATTAAAAAATCTAAGAATTTATGCCTTAAAAAAGAATATTTAAAAATCTTACTGTCTAAATCATATTTAAACAGACTGTCTTTTCCGGCTCTGACCGGATAAAAAAAGTAAGCAATTATAAAAATTAAAATACCCGTAAACAAAAAGAATTTATTTAAAACGATTCCTTCTTCAATAAGCATTTTTCCGGCCACAATACCGTTTATCATTAATATTATGTGTAAAGCAATCATTATCATAATTGCTGCTGTTCTGTGTTTGGCTGCCCAAAATGTAATATTTTTCATAATCTTTGATTTTTAATAAAACAAAAAATATAGTTTAGAATCAAAAAAAATCATCCTACGATCTGAAATGCGGTTTTACAATGTATCTGCCGGAAAAATAAATTAATGCAATAACTAAAGAAGAAATTCCCAGAATAAGAGAAAAGATTAAAAAAACGGAAGAAGAAATAACAGCAAAATAAAATAAAGCAATAATTCCGGATGCCGATAAAAGAAACAGACTTAAAAAAATAAGAATATTAAATAAATTATGATTCCGTTGTCTTAAATTTCCTTTCATAAGATCTTTTTTGGCTCTGTGTTTGGAAAATTTTCGTTTTATTTTTTTAACGATTTTTCGTTCTGTTTCTTTAATTTTTTCAGCAAT
>JANTGL010000236.1 GCA_024762915.1 Bacteroidales bacterium
CTTCAAAAATTAAAAATGAACTGTCGATACCCGTTATTTTTGTCGGACAAATTAACACGAAAGAAGATATTGAATTGGTTGAAAATAAATATCATGCAGACTATATAGCAACGGGAAGAGCCATGGTCGCCGATGAAAATTTTATAGGGAAGTATCTAAATAAACTCAGCGGAAATATTCGTCCGTGTTTGGCGTGTGCCGAAGGTTGCCTGGGAGGCGTAAAACAAGGTAAAGGTTTGGGTTGTGTCGTTAATCCGCTTGTAAATACGGACTTATCTGAAATTGAAAAGTCGAAAACAGTTAAAAAATATGCCGTTATCGGCGGCGGTTTAGCCGGTATGCAAGCTGCCGTTACCCTAAAAGATAAGGGACACAAAGTTATTCTGTATGAAAAAAATGAACTTGGCGGACAATTTAATTTGGCATACTTACCTCCGAATAAATCAAGTTTAAAGCGTATTATTGATTATTATGTTAAGGAAATTTCTGATAAGAATATTAAAATTATCAGAGAAGAAGCTTTTAAAGATAGTTTAATATCCGAAAATTACGACGGTATTATTATGGCAACCGGTGCATTGCCGAATATTCCCGAAATAAAAGGTTTAAAAGAATATTATTGGACCGAATTTTTGGAAGATGAACATTTACCCGAGAATAAGAATGTTTTGGTAATCGGCGGCGGGTTAATCGGTTTGGAAGTTGCATCAAAATTGGTTGATAACAACAATCAAGTGTATATTGTAGAAATGCTTGGTGAAATTGCAAGAGGAATGGAAATGATAGAAAAGGCATTAACGGTTAAAAAATTGAAAGAAAAACAAACAAAAATATTTACAAACCGCAAAGTTATTGAAATTAAAGATAAAACAGTTGTTACAGAAGGTCCTGAGGGACAAGAAGAAATAAAAAATATTGATAAAATTGTAATTGCCGTAGGAATGAAAAGCAATGTTCCTTTTAAAAAAGTAGGAAATATTCAGGTTTATATTATCGGTGATGCCGAGAAACCGGGTAAAGCACAAGATGCAATCCATGATGCATATGAATTGGCAGTTAATTTGTAATTCACCGAAAGTTTTTTTAATATATAAGAAAGAAAATATAATTTAGTTGTTTAATAAAAAATAATAAAAATATACGTATGAAAACAAAAGAAGATGTTTTAAAAAATTTAGAAAATGTCATGCATCCGGCTATTAATTTTTCACTTGTAAAATTGGGAATAGTGAAAGATATCATACTTGAAAATAATACGGCAAAAGTAATTTTTGCATTACCTTTTCCGAATATTCCGATTTTGTACGATTTGGTATTTTCGGTTTCTCAACCGATACTGAACATGGGATTAAAATTTGAATATGAAACCTCTTTAATGTCAGAAGAAGAAAAAGCTCGTTTCTTGCAATTGGAAGCAGAAGGTTGGAAGGGCACAAATTAATAATTAATATACTTTTAAACTTTTACTAAACAGGAAATATGAATTTAAGATTTGCTTTTGCGGTTGATAAAAACGGAGATTTTCAAGAAAAACATTTCGGGGATGCCGATAAATATGTTGTTTTTGAACATGATTCTAAAAAATTGGTTTTTATTGATGAAATAAATAACATTAACAGAGATATTGATGAGGATACGAAGCACGGTTCAAAAAAGAAAGGAAATGCCGTAATTGATTTTCTGAAAAAGATTAATGTAAATATTTTGGTATCAAGACAATTCGGTCAAAATATTAAAATGATTAACAAACATTTTGTCCCTGTTTTAGTAGTTGATGATACTATTGACACTACAATTAGTTTTTTGGAAAACAATTTATCATCAATAAATGAAGAACTTAAAAGTAAAGAAACGGATTTTAATTTGTTTAAAATTAAAGACGGCAATTTTAATTAATCGTTATATTTTTAGTGTATGAAATTATCCGTTTTAACCGAAAATACCGCATCGCCATATTTCCTTGCCGAACACGGTTTGTCTTATTTTATAGAATACGATAATAAAAAAATACTGTTTGATACGGGTGCAAGTGATATTTTTTTAAGGAATGCGGATAAATTAAATATTAATATCAATGATACGGATTTGCTTGTATTAAGCCACGGTCACTGGGATCACGGAAACGGACTGAAATACATTAAAAATAAACCTTTGCTTTGTCATCCCGAAGTTTTTATGAAACGATACAGGAAAGGAACGGATGAATATATCGGGATTAATTCAACTTATGATGAGATAAAGGGGAAGTTTGATTTGAAATTTTCAAAAAAACCGTTTTACATTACAGAAAATATAGTTTTTCTCGGTGAAATTCCTCGATTAAATGATTTTGAAGCTCAAACCACTTCTTTTATCGATGATGACGGAAAAGATGATTTTGTAATTGATGATACCGCCCTTGCTCTTATTAAAAACGAAGAATTAATTATTGTTTCGGCTTGCTCACATTCAGGGATTTGCAACATTACGGAATATGCAAAAAAGCTGACAGGAATTAATAAAATTAAAGCGGTTATAGGTGGTTTTCATCTGAAAAAGCAAGATAATCAAACTAAAAAGACGATTGATTATTTTAAGAAAAATAAAGTTCAAAGATTATTACCGTCACATTGTACACAATTGCCGGCATTGGCATTGTTTTATAATGAATTTAAAATTGAACACGTAAAATCCGGAATGACTTTTAATTTTTAAAATGAATAAGAAGAAATAAGATGTGCAAGGTTCCGGTATTTACCCCAAAGGGGTATAATGTTTATAGCCCCGTATGAAGCAAAGCGAAATGCGGGGTAGCAAGATACATGATGTAAAATATATTTGGCACGTATTTTTGCCCGGGAAAGCAAAAATCGTGACAAAAATATTAAGCAAATGTTTTAAATTAAAGAAAGATGAAAACCTATTTTGAATGTATTCCGTGTTTTATGCAACAAGCTTTCAGAGCCGGAAAAATGACGGCAAAAGATGATAATCAGCTTAAAACAATTCTTGACGAAACCGGTTGCTTAATAAAAACCTTTTCAATGCAAAGTACCCCGGCGGAATACGGAGCAGAAGTATATCGTATTGTCAGAGAAATTACCGGAGTTGAAGATCCGTATAAAAAAATAAAAGAGCAAAGTATTAAAGAAGCTAAAGAATTATATCCTGAGTTGAAGCAAATTATCGAACAATCGGAAAACCGATTATTAAAGGCAGTTCGTATTGCAATTGCCGGAAACATCATTGATTTCGGCGTAAATAAAAAGTTTAGTTTAAAAGAAGATGTCAGTAAAATATTAAAACAAGATTTTGCTGTTTTGGATTTTGAAAAATTTAAGCATTCTGCAGAAAAAGCAAAAACGATTCTTTACATCGGTGATAATGCCGGCGAATCGGTTTTTGATAAATTACTTATTGAAGAGTTCGATGCAAAAGTAATTTATGCTGTTCGCGAAAATCCGATCATTAATGATGCAACTTATGAAGATGCCGTAAATTCGGGTCTTGACGAAGTTGCAACAATCTTTTCATCCGGCGTAAAAGCGCCCGGAACGATTTTAAATCAATGCAATGATGAATTTATGAAATTATTTCAATCAGCTGATTTAGTGATCAGTAAAGGGCAGGGAAATTATGAGGGTTTATCCGATGTTGACAGACCGCTTTTCTTCCTTTTAAAAGCAAAATGTGAAGTTATTGCAAAAGATTTGGGTGTAGATAAAAATGATATCATTTTAAAAGATATAAATATTCATTAAATAAAATCAAATGAGCAAAAAAACAAAAATCGGAATTATCATTTGCGACAGGTATCGAAATTGTGCCGGAGGCAAATGTTTCAAAGCATTGAAAAACAGAGAAGGGGCTTTTGATATTTATAAAGAGAATGAGGATGTCGAATTGGTCGGTTATACGAATTGCGGCGGCTGTCCCGGCGGAAATATCGAATATGCTCCCGAGGAAATGAAAAAAAACGGTGCGGAAGTTATTCATTTGGCAACGGGTTTTGTCGTAGGTTATCCGCCATGTCCTTATATTGATGATTTTAAGAATGTTATAAATGAAAAATTTAAGATAAAAGTTGTCATAGGAACGCATCCGATACCTCAAAAATATTTGGATATTCATGATAAAATCGGTACTTGGAAATCAGAGGATTGGCAGGAAAAAATAAGACCGACAATGGCAGATAAAAAAACACGAATTGATTATAATTAATGAAGATTTAATTTAAGATGCAAAGCACCTTTGAGGTGCTATGCATCTGTTTGTGAAAGAATGAGGATCTCTAAAAGTCAGCAAAGGTGTCATTCTGAACTTGTTTCAGAATCTTAACAAACAAAATTACAGTGATTTATAAAGATGCTGAAACAAGTTCAGCATGACTGACCGGACTTTTTAGATAACTTCTAATAATAACATCAGGTAAAACCTGTTGAAAAAAACAAACAGAAGAAACAAAACTCCGAAGGAGTTTAATATACGGTTGTTTATTTTAACTATGCAGCCGAAAACAATTGCTTAAAATCATAAAACTTTAAAATGTATAAATATCTGTTCGGTCCCGTGCCCTCAAGGCGCTTGGGAATGTCTCTCGGAGTGGATTTAGTCCCTCACAAAGTATGCACACTCGATTGTGTTTATTGCGAATGCGGTGCCACTACAAAACTCACGCTCGACAGAAAAGAGTATATCCTTTACGATAAAGTTGTAAAAGAATTGGACG
>JANTGL010000237.1 GCA_024762915.1 Bacteroidales bacterium
TGCCTCTTCATTTGACCCTTTACTTAAAAATTCAAAAAAACAATTTTCAAAATCTTTATAGAATGGAAAAAAAAATTGCACTTATCGGAAGCGGTATAACCGGTTTAACAACTGCATATTATCTCAAGAAAGCAGGTGTTGATTTTAAAATATACGAAAAATCAAATCATATCGGCGGTGTTATTAAAACAATTTCCGAAAATGGATTTTTGTTTGAAACCGGTCCGAATTCCGGAACATTATCAAATATTGAAACCGTTGAACTTTTTGAACAATTTGCAAATGATTTCAAACTTGAAATTGCAGATAATTCCGCAAAAAAACGTTTCATATTAAAAAATAACAAATGGTATGCCCTGCCTTCCGGTTTGATGTCAGGTATTTCAACACCTTTATTTTCTTTAAAAGATAAGTTCCGATTATTAGGAGAACCTTTTCGAAAAGCCGGAAAAAATGCTTTTGAAACCGTATCCGAACTTGTTATCAGGCGTATGGGAAAATCCTTTCTTGATTATGCCGTGGACCCCTTTGTTTCAGGGATTTATGCCGGGAATCCCGATTATCTTGTTACGAAATATGCACTTCCGAAATTGTATAATTTGGAACAAAAATACGGAAGTTTTATTGGCGGAGCAATTAAAAAAGCAAAGGAGCCGAAGAGTGAAAACGATAAAAAAATAAGTAAAGAAATTTTTTCTGCAAAGGGTGGTTTGTCATCAATTGTAAATGCTTTGGTAAAATATATCGGGAAAGAAAATATTGAGTTAAATACAAATGTTGAAGCAGAACAAATAGATTTGTTATATCAAATTAATAATGAGAGTTATACACATGTCGTAAATACGGCAAATGCCGAAGAATTACCAAAATTATTTCCTTTTCTGAATGAAACCGGTTTATCGGATATTTTAAATATTAAATATGCACAAGTTGCTGAGATTGCGATTGGTTTTAATGAGTGGAAAGGGATTGATTTAAACGCTTTCGGCGGTTTAATTCCTTCTGAAGAAAAGAAAAATTTACTCGGGATTTTATTTATGTCAAGTATTTTTAAAAACAGAGCTCCTGAAAAAGGTACTTTATTGACGACATTTGTCGGAGGGACTAAAAATGAGAAACTTGCAGAAATGCCGAAAGATGAATTGGTGCATTTATTAAAACCGGAAATGCAAGAATTATTAGGATTATCCGAATTTACTCCGGATTTATTAAAAGTCTTTTATCATAAAAAAGCGATTGCTCAATACGGTGCCGACAGTGAAAAACGATTGAATGCAATTAAAAAAATCGAAACAGAAAATAAGAATTTATATTTAGCAGGCAGTATTCGTGACGGTATCGGTTTGGCAGACAGAATTAAACAGGGCACTCATATAGCAAATACAATTATTGAAGGTTAATGACCTATTTATATTGAAAATATTTTTCCATAGCATCTTTAAATCCGTAAAAAGAACTGAAATCGGTACCGATAATTTCCGGTTTTAATCCGGCTTTTAAAGCTGTTGCTGCCGTGTAAGGTCCGAAACAAGCAACTTTTAAATTTGAGAAAAGCTTTTCATTATTCAACAGATATTTTAAGGCTTCAATTTCACCTCCGCTGGTAAAAGCAATTAAATCATAATCTGAATTTTTAATTTTTTGCATCATTTTCAAATCCGAATTGATATTAGGCCGAGTAATGTATGCTTTGATAATCTTAGGTTCGGTAATTGATTTCAATTGTTTTATAAAATCGGGAATAATATCGGGTTCTTTAATAATTTCAACTTTCGGAACCAGTACGGCAAGTTTTTGAATGTTCTTCTTCTTTTTCAATGCGTTATAAATGCCTGTAGTACTTGCTTCATCCGTTGTTAAATTACTTTTAAGTCCGAACCGGTGTAAATATTCAATATCTTTACCGATAACGGCATAATTCAGAGTTTCTAAAATGTGTTCGGGAATTTTAAAATGTTCGGCTTGTTCAATAAAGTTCTTGACAGCATTTCGGCTCGGTAAAATGATGTAATCAAATGTATTAATTTGATTGAAAAATGGTTTAAATTCCGGATTGTCAAATGATATTGTTTCAATAACCGGAAACCGAAAGATTTTAAAATGTCCTGAAGATAAAACAATCTCAAGTTTTTCGGCATAAATATCGGGTGCAGTAATTATTATTTTCCTTAGCAACATATATCGGAACGGCTTAAAAATGTTTCAACGAATTCACGATTTTGTATCCGATCAGTTCATCATATTGCCCGCCTTGAGGTCTGTTATACAGGAATATAGAATAATTATTCTCGGTTTGGTAATAATTTCCTTCCGTTATGTCAGTAGACGGAATGTTATTGTCCTTATTACAAAAAACATATTCATAATTATAAAACCCTTGTTTTAAAAGCATTCTTAATCTGTATGTTTTACTGCCGTAATCGTAGGTCATTTTATTTGCCTCATTACAATCCCAATCCGAAATTGCACCGTAAACATAAATGTTGCCCGGAGGAAGCGTTTTATTGTAAAACAAGGTGAAATCAGCATACACATAATCGGCTTCAAGGGTCGGATCATCAACGTATTCTGCCGTAATCTTTAAATCTCCGTTTATGTCTTGATTATAACTGTATGTTAACGAATTTTCAAATTCTTCGGGAACAATTTCAAAAATATAAAACGGACGCATAAAACGGATTGATTCAATACGATTATATGCAATTTTTGTATTTTTAAGATTGATGTATCGGAATTCATTTCCGCCTTTAAATTTAAGTTTTCGAGGATTGTAAAATTCGTAAACATTGCCTTTTATAAAATTTGGTTTTAAGTCGGAAAGGATGATATCCTGACTGTTATTTTGTGCCACTGTCACAGAAAAATCATCTTGCGGATTGGTGACATATCCTTTTTCATCACTTACAAATATGTGCAACTCCTGTGATGTGTTCATATCGGTAACAAATGTCGAACGTTTTATGCTTGCTTCCGTTTTAACTTTGGGGTCAACAACATAAAATCGTCTTGATAAAACAGGTTTCGATTTATCATAATCTTCATAAACTAAAAGTAAGTAATTTCCCGAAATTACGGGTTTCATATTTTCGTTAGGAAGTGCTAAGGTAAAATGTGTGTATTGAACCAAGGTGCTGAATGAATTTTCAAAATCATCAATTTGTTCTTCTTCATAACCGGAGATGTATTCAATTGAGTTTAAATCAGAGGGTTGCCAATCGGATGAACAATGGATTATCGTATAGTAATAATCTGTTATCTGTTTGTTTAAGTCGTCAAATTCGAGGATGAGTTGTTTGTCGGAATTTAGTTCCAGAACAGGGTATGTAAATTCCCAACCGGCACGGTAAAATAATACGGTTTTAATGCCTTCTTTATAGATTTTATTTCGATATTGAAAAACGTCTTGTGAAAATGCATTTGTAATACCGGTGATAAAAATGATAAGGAATAATGTTTTTTTGGATTTCATTTGTTGATGTTTTTATTTGAGTTTAAGATTTTTAATAAAAGTCTTATTCTCGCCTTCTTGATTATTAATTTTTATTTCAATTCTATTTTTTTTAATCTTTATATTATCAATAAAATATGATATTTGACCTTTAATCCAATATTTTGAGAATAATAGTGTATCAGTTTTTTGTGTATCGGTGTCAACCACAATTATACTGGGATAAACTTTATTACTTTGATTTGATGCTATATATAAATTAGAATTGTCTGTTATAAATGAAGAATATTTCATATTCGGATAGTATTCAATCGGCATCCAAACAGGTTTTACCTTTTCAATATTAAATATTATAACATATCTGCAGTTTGTTCCGCAACCGTCAACAAGTGCAAAACTTTTATCGGTAATCCATTCAATTGTATGGTCAAACGGAAGATTTAGAAAAGAAAATTCACCTTTTTTTAAATTGAGTTTATTTTTTATTTTGTTATTGCCCCACTCTGCATATAGATTATCGAAATCATTATCCGGTGTAGTATATATTCTCAAAAATTTGTTTGAAGTTAACGTATCAATCCAAAATACTGTATCTTTTATATTGGTATTATTATTTGATAAAACAAATTTTGTAATATTTGCGTCTATGGTTTTATGAGTTATTAAAATAAGAAATAATGATAGAAGTAGTATATTTCTTATTTGTTTAAATTTGTTTATTTTGTTCATCTTTGTTTTATCTTCTTTTTGTACTTTATAATTTTTATTACAGTTGAATTTGGATTTATTTTTTTCACTTTAAGATATAATTATATAACAATCTGTTAAGAAAATTATTTTATTTATTGATGCGTTTCTCTCAATAAATCGTTCACGGTTTTTACCGGATTAAAGGTTGAAATCGGAACTTCGACAAAAACGGTATTCCAATTTGCCATCGCACCGTTCCACAATCCGGGCAATTCCAGAGCTTTCAGCTCTTTTCCGTCTTTTGATTTTTGTGAAATGAAACCGGTTTCGGCATCAATAAATTTTGTTAAATCAAATTTATTGCCTTTGTAATCTTTTACCGACAAAATCAAATCAACCGGATTAAAATGTGTTGCTTCTTTTACGATTTTTGCTTTTTCGGGATTATTCATATCAATTTGTGCACTTTCGACAATTTGCAAGGATACCGAGCCGCTATCTTTTTTAACGAAAAACGGACC
>JANTGL010000238.1 GCA_024762915.1 Bacteroidales bacterium
AACCGACCGTATATTCACCTTTCCCGCAACCGACTTCCAAAATTATCGGATTATTATTTTTGAAAAAGTTCTTGTTCCATTTTCCTTTTAAAAAAAAATCATTTGTCAACATCTCTTTCGGAGAAGGTTGAAACAAATGTTTAAACGTTTCATTTTCGGCAAATCGTTTTAATTTATTTTTTCCCATATTGTTTCTTTATTTTATGAATCTGTCAGAAAAACCTTTGTCATACCGAATATATTTAACTTCGTTGAGCCTTCGGGTTCAATATCTGCTAAAGAGTTATTTTCTGCTCATTAAGATTCTGAAACAAGTTCAGAATGACTTTTAAACTTACTTTTCATGCTGCCTCAAACAGGAGAAAACCTGCCGGACTGTTTCTACGTGAATTCCGTTTTTAATAAATCAACAAATTCACTTAATATCATTGCAGACGCGCCCCATATTTCAAATTCATCAAATATATAAAACGGTGCTTTTATTTTTTGATTTCCTGCATTAAATGTTTTTTCAATTCGCTTTGCCGAAACAATTTTTTTTAAATCAAGTTTATATACTTCCTGCACTTCATGCAAATTCATTTTAATTTCGGGCTTTTCATCAATCATTCCGACAAAGGGTTTAACCGAAAAATTACTCACGGGAATAAGCAAGGGTGTTAATGATTTTAAAATTTTTACGCCTTTTTTATCTATTCCTATTTCTTCTTCTGTTTCGCGCAATGCCGTATTTATCAAATCATTATCTTTTAGTTCAAATTTTCCGCCGGGAAAGGCAATTTGCCCCGAATGACGACCTCCGTCATTTGCTCGTTTAATAAACAACAACTTGTAGGAACCGTTTTCGGGAAACAGCAACAACAAAACTGCACTTTTTTTAATTTTCTCGGGATTAAAATCAAATGACATATTTAAGCGACTTTCGGGTATCATTTTAAGTTGTGAAGCACTACCGGGTAAATCGTTCCGGAACGCATTTAATAATTTTTCTTTTATTTCATTATTATTACGCATTCCGAAAATTTATTTAAAATTAATTGTTCTGGCAGGATGAATTTTTGCCACAAGAAGTGCCGGTAAAATCAATACAAAGACACTAATAATCAATGTACCGATATCCAGAAGCAGAAAATTCGGAAAATTCAAATCAACCGGAACGCTGTCAACATAATATAAATCAGGATTTAAAGGAATAATCTTGAAAAATTTCTGAACAGATAATATAATTACACCCAAAATATTCCCGATGATTAAACCCTTTAAAATTAAAAACATTCCGTTGTATAAAAAAATTGAAATAATTTTTGAATTATCAGCTCCGAGTGCTTTTAGAACACCGATCATGGTCGTACGTTCCAAAATAATTGTCAACAAAGCGGCAATCATACTTAAAACGGAAACAATTATCATTAAGGTAAGAATTACGGCTACATTGGTATCGGAAAGTTTCAACCATTGCACGATAAACGTATTGTCCCTCATATAATTACTGACTTGCAACATACTTCCGTCATCACTTATTACCGAAGCAACTTCATCTTGTACAGTTTCAGTCATTTCTTCCGGATTAACATAATCGTCAATAAATATTTCAAATCCGCTGATTTGGTCATTGCTCCAATTATTTATTTTTTGAATTTGCCTGATATCGCATACAGCAATCATTTTATCTAACTCCGTCATGCCGGTTTTATAAATACCGCAAATTTTAAAACGTCTGGCTTTAGGCGGATTTTGAATAAAATAAATATCCATTTTGTCTCCCGCCTTATAATTAAGTATATCTGCAGTTTTCTGCGAAATAAGGATATCTTTTGATTTTTTTTCTCCGGAAACATCCGGCAGTTTCCCGTCTGTTAAATTTTCTTTTAAAAAATTCCAATTATAATCCTTCCCGACACCTTTAAGCACAATGCCTTGAACCTCTGTTTTTGTTTTAATAATACCGGGCTTTGTGGCGTATATCTGAATATGATTGATGCCTTCTGTTTTGGTAATACCCGGATAAAAAGCTTGTTTTTTACTTATCGGAAGTGTTTCGTAAGTTTCGTTTATATCACGATTTTTTATGGTAATATGTGCCTGGAAACCAATTATTTTCTTGTAAACACCGTGTTTAAATCCGGTTACCGTAGAAACCGTAATTATCATAACTGCTATTCCGACAGCTACCACGCTTACGGCAATATTCAGCACCGAAGCGGACATCTTTTTCTTATTTGTCCGATTAAAAGTGATGCGTTTTGCCGTAAATAGTGAAAAATTCAAGGTATTAATTTTAATGTTTAAATCTCGCAAAAATAGTTTAATTTTTTATATCGAGAAAACATGCTGAAAAAGAAAACTCCCCGCAAAAATTAATCAGCGAGGAGAAAACCATAAAAATAAAAAAATCACTTTTATTTTAATCTTTCAATTGCTTGTTTGATTTGTTTCTTTACAATTTCATTTTGTTCGTTTTTCAAAGCCGTTTCCAAATCAGGCAAAGCAGCCGAATATTCTGTTTGCATTAACAAATATGCCGCATGTTTTCTGACTTCCGGATTTTTATCCCGCAATAAGCCGATATTCCATCTTACGGCAGGGCGAGAACGATAAGAAAACAAAGTATCCATCGCAGCTGTTTGTATATCAGAATTATCGGATAACAAATCGTAAAATAATTTCTTTTCGTGTTTACGTCTTTCTCTGTCAAAAAATATTTCTTTATGATTAATTTGCGGTCGCACCCAAAAAGTATCATAAGCAACCGGTTTATTTGAACTTACCAGACGAGCCATACGCGGTACAATCCAACGCATTCCGGGAGTTGCTTCGGGATGCCCGGCGATACCGAAAACTTTACCTTTCCCTGCATCTTCAAAATATATAAACGTTTTTCCGGGAGTTAATCCGCTCGGAGCAAAATCATCGGGATGAATGTCGGAAACAAATTTCCCGAGTTCGGATGTATCTTCTTTTGTGCTGTCTTTAAGTTGCATAACGGGACCGTCGTAATATTGAAGAAATAAATCGTGTTCTTTCAGTTCGGGAAAATATTTTGTTCCTTGCTCGGTTAATTTAAATTGTACCAATCCTCTGCCTCTGTTATAATGCGGACGGTCAAGTTGTTTGTAATTCGATAATTTTAATGAGGGGTAACCTTCGGTTGACATTGTCATAAATCCGCCGGCACAAATACCGATTAAGCCTTTTCCTTTTTCCAGAACAAAATTGCGAACACTGTCAACACCGTTTTTACCGAGGTTATTAAGCTCTTTACTTCCGCTTCCGCCGGGAAAAATTATAAGATCAAAATCTTGTAATTTCCCTGCTGCCACATCGTTTCCGTCAACAGCTTTTCCTTCAACACCTTTATCAATTTTCAGTGCTTCCAAAGTTTCGGTTACGCATACGGGACTTGCTCCGTTTCCGGAAAATACGGCAACTTTTATTTTGCTTGCAGATTGTTCCGGAACTTCACTATTGCTTGATTTCTCATTACAGGAGAAAAAAATAAATCCTATAAGAGGTAACAGTATTATTAAGTTTTTCATGTTTCTATAATGTTTTGATTATATGTCTATAATGTTTTGTCATGATTTTTGCTCCCTGCGGGCAAAAATCCCGCCAAAACCGGCTTCATCGTTGTCTTATTACCCCGCATTCCGCTTTGCTTCATACGGGGCTACTGATGTTTAACCCCTTCGGGGTTTAACCATAACTCGTATGTTCATGAAAACGTTTCACTCAATTATCCTATGTCTCTTTATTAAGTAAGAGGTATTCATTTTTTCTAATTCAAATTTATATCAAATTCTTTTTTGTACATTTCTTTGATATATGAATTTACCCAAGTATAAAAATCTTCAACTTTTGATTTTGACACCCCTTTTTTGTCAAATTCCGATATTAAATAATTTGCTTTTTTAAAAATAACATCTTCGTAAGGTTTAATAACTTGTGTATATCCGGTTTTATCAGAATTCCGGAGAGCATTCACATTAAGATATTTTCTTTCAAATTTACCCCATCTTATCGGAAAGCAAGCTTTTTTCAGAGAAAGAGCTGCATTACAAATAGGCGAGTCTTTAATTTTATCATTGTATTTCAGAATTTCCGGTAAATTGTCTTTTGTTTTCATCCAAACGGGGATAACAATTGAGCTTAAAGGAAATCCTACAACCGACCACATAACGGCATTTTCGGGATTTTCATCTTTTTTAACACCTTGTACGACGCAAGAAGACGATGAACCGGTACGCGGAATATAATCGCCGAATGCGGCAAAAGTCGGTGTGTTTGCCGGTTTGTTTCCGTATTTTTCAAATAAATCTTCTTTAATAAGAGAATGGTATAATGTGCGAGTAACCTTTTGCTGTATGAATTGTGCATCCATCGAATTAGTGGAAACAGCACTGTAAAAGAGTTCATTTGCCGTATTGTAACGAATATATCCGCTGCTTTCGATACCGAGTTTTCCTGTATGTGAGTAATTTGTTCTGATAATGTATCCGAAAGGTGCCACTTTCGGGTCATTGGCATCAAATTTAACATAGTCTCTGTTACTCAATTCGTAATAGGCAGCACCGCCGTTTCCGTCAATCACGCCGAAATTAGCTTCCAACCGTGTGGGTTTGGGCATACTGT